>NZ_JBXSOL010000016.1:0-131556 GCF_057784555.1 Rhizobium sp. CNPSo 3670 | reverse complement strand
AAGAACCGGCGTCGATGCAGCAAATGCTGCTGCTGAGGCGAGCAAAACCATTCTGATGTTCATTTACCAATCCATTCCTTTGTCGATCGGGGCTGACGTCTCATCGGGTAGTCAATTTGAAGCCGGCCCAGTTTGAACAGCCATCTCGGCGTGCGGATCGATCGAACCGCCGAACCGTCATCACACAGAAGGCGCATTCAAGCAATTCTCGATATATCTGAGAGGGGTTCACTGGAGCAACTTTCGCCAGCAACGTGATTTTTATACAACAATTCAAATAATTAGATGACAAACGCACAAAACGGCCCCGCAATGGAAACCTCCATCGCAAGCCGCAAACGCTATGCCGCATTCTCAAATCTCCATCGTTCGACCCCGCCGAACACAATGGTGAAGCACATAAACTCTACCGCCAACTAATGAACCTATACAAGGTAGCGGTGTAGAAAATGGTGTTCTGATTTCGACACCAACGAGTCAAAATGATGACAGGATGCTCATTGATGCCACACATCATAGCCGTGCAATCGTTACCAGGCTATATATTTTTCTAGCATTTTGGTGAAACTGAAGCTTTTTTTCGCGATTTTTCCCGCTAACTTTTGCCGCTAGAGCCACATTCTTCGAAAGCCGCTTCCAGGCGCCGCATTCCTGCGTGCGGGCGAATCGCCTCAGAGACCCGGAGGCGAACCCCACGCGGTATATGCGACTGCCGGCCAGCGGTCCGTCGCAACCTATTGGCGACTTCAATCTTCGTTGGATTTGGCGTTCTCAAGAATCATGTAGTCGAGCGGAAGCTGCGTCGAATACTTGATCTGCTCCATCGCAAAGGCGGAGGAGACGTCGCGAATCTCGATCTTGGCGATCATCCGCTTATAAAAGGCGTCGTAGGCGGCGATATCGGGCACGACAACTCGCAGGAGATAGTCGACATCACCGCTCATCCGGTAGAATTCGACCACTTCGGGGAATTCGGCGACTACCTCGGAAAAGCGGCGCAACCACTCGATCGAATGGGTGGCCGTACGAATCGATACGAAAACCGTGACCTTGGTGTTGACCTTCTCCGGATCGAGGATGGCGACCCGACGCCTGATGACGCCATCTTCCTCCATTTTCTGAATGCGTCGCCAGCAGGGCGTCGTCGAAAGCCCCACCTTCTTGGCGAGGTCAGCGACGGCAAGGGTCGAATCTTCTTGCAGCAGACGCAGTATTTTTCGGTCGAGGCGGTCCATGCGCACGTCAGTCCTTTCGAATTATTTTCTTTGTATAACCCGATTCCGCGCGAGGAAAAGAATTTTGTTTCAGGAAAGCAGCATTTTCACCCGCTCCTGCAACACAGGAAGCAATTCTTGCTCGAACCAGGAATTGCGTTTCAGCCAGCCGCTGTTGCGCCAACTCGGATGCGGCAGCGGCAGCACCGCCGGCGACCGGCCGGACACGAGGCTGTCACGCCAAGCCCGCACGGTCTCCGTCATATTGCCTCCTCTCTCGTCAGCCATATGCCAAGCCTGCGCATATTGGCCGACGGCCAGCACCAGCTCGATCTGCGGCATTGCCGCGATCGCCCTTTGCCGCCAGACCGGAGCGCATTCGCGGCGGGGCGGCAGGTCCGCGCCCTTGTCGTCGTAGCCAGGAAAGCAGAAGCCCATCGGCACGATGGCGAATCGGCTGCGGTCGTAAAAGCTTGCTCTGTCGACGCCGAGCCATGACCGCAGCCGGTCGCCCGATGCATCGTCAAACGGCAGACCGCTCTCATGCACCCGAAGGCCGGGCGCCTGCCCCGCGATCAGGATGCGTGCACGCGAAGAGATCACCGCCACCGGCCGCGGCTCGTGCGGCAGTCGGTGCTGAGGTCCGCTTGCCGGGGCGTCGCGACAGACGCGACAGGCGGCAATTTCCCGCCGCAGAGTTTCCAGCTTGGCTTCATCAGTCATCACCTTACTCCCATCCGACGATCCGCCTGATGAAGCGCAGCGCGTCGCCGTAACCGGATTCGTGACGGGCATGATCGCGCACATCGCGCGGCCGCTCGAAAGTCCCGGCCCACAGCCCCGCCTTCGCCCCCCTCGCCTCGGCCTCCTCCTTACCGTAGCCACCATAGGAAACGGCCATGCCTCGGCGCACCATGCCGGCATTGATGTCGCCGCCCGTCCCGCTTCGGCAGACGACAAGCAGCCTATAGTAGCGGTCGCGCCGATCGCCCTGGCAAAGCGTTTCCGATGCCAGAACCATCTCCTGCAACAACTCCCGCGCCACGCGCCCGCAAGCCCAGGCCTTTCCCGCCCGTTCACAGCTTTGGTTGAGCTCCGGCGCGTCAATGCCTTCGAGGCGGAAGCGCTCCCCGCCCAATGTCAGACTGTCGCCATCGGCAGCATGAAAGGCGCCTGCACGCTTGATTGTTGCTCGATCGTTGATCTTGGCGGCAATCAGCGCCAGGAGCACCAGCAGGGAAAAAGCGGTCACGCCGTCACGAATCAGGCGCAGGCCACGTGTCACGCTTTCGCCTCCTTAAAAAACAAATCCTTGGCAAAGATGGCAAACATCTTCTTAAGAATTGCCGGTTAAGCTCTTATCCACCCAGGGGTGAAGTTTCAACGTGCACATGAGTACCGGCGTAAGCACATCGACCGACAAAATTATCGTCGACAGGTCGCGCAGCCACCGCAACAAGGCCGTTTCAAAGGCTGTGCGGCAGACGCGCGAGCGCCTGCAGTCCGGTCATGCGTCCAATTCCGCCTTCGACCGTGACGTACTCAAGATGTATATAGCGTCGATGATGCAGGGCGCGACGATCATGCCGCTCTTCGTCGTCATCATCACCGCCCTCGGCGTCTATTTCACTCAAGATACCCAATTGCTCTTCTGGGCGCTTCTGACGCTCACCTGTCACACCGGCAACATCCTGCTCGCCCGGCGCGCGCGCCGACAGGAGATCACCTCCGAGAGCGCCCGCAAATGGCGCCGCCTGCTGCTCGCAGGCCAATTCCTGGTCGGCTGCTGCTGGGCCGTCTTTGCGCTGCAGGGGTGCGACACCTGCGAGCCGTCGAGCTTCATTCTCTACAAGGGCGCAACATTGCTCATTGCGCTTTCCGTCACCGCGATGTCGAACTTCATGCTGACGCCAGCCGTGCTGGTGGCCTTCGCGCCGACGGTCCTGGCGCTTGGCGCCAAGAGCGGCCTGTCACGCGACCTCCTCGAAATCAGCCTGACTGGGCTCTTCACCACCACGCTCGTCTTCTTCAACTACATCAGCGACCGGCTCTTCAAATCGAACCTCAGGATTCTCTCCTACCAGTCGGAGAAGGACGACCTGATCGCCGAGCTGGAAGTGGCGAAATCGATGTCTGATGAGGCGCGCCGCCGCGCCGAAGAGGCAAACCTCGCCAAGTCCCGCTTCCTTGCCTCGATGTCTCACGAACTCAGGACGCCGCTCAACGCCATTCTCGGCTTCTCCGAAGTGATGTCGGCCGAAGTCATGGGACCACTCGCCAATCCGACCTACAAGGAATATGCCGGCGATATCCATCGCTCCGGCCAGCATCTGCTCGATCTCATCAACGAGATCCTCGACCTGTCGCGCATCGAAGCCGGCAAATACGAGCTGAGCGAGGAGGCGATCTCGCTGCTCGATATCACTGAGGATTGCATCGGCATGGTCCAGCTGCGCGCCCGCGCCAAGAACATTGCCATTTCGGATCAATTCGAGCGGCAGCTGCCGGCCATCTGGGCCGACGAGAAGTCGATGCGCCAGGTCGTGCTCAACCTCCTCTCCAATGCCGTCAAATTCACGCCGCAGGGCGGCGAGATCCACGTCAAGGTCGGCTGGACGGCCGGCGGCGGACAATACATCTCGATCAAGGACAACGGCCCCGGCATTCCTGAAGAAGAGATTCCCGTCGTCCTGTCGGCCTTCGGCCAGGGCTCGATCGCCATCAAGAGCGCCGAACAGGGCACCGGACTCGGCCTGCCAATTGTCCAGGCGATCCTTGCCAAGCACGACGGACAGTTCCTGCTGAAATCGAAGCTGCGTGAAGGCACCGAGGTCATTGCCATCCTGCCCGCCAAGCGTGTGCTCCAGAGCCTGCCGGCCGTCGAGGAGGCTCAGGCGGTCGCGCGCAAGCGCAAGAGCTTTGCCTGATCGAGCTCGCGCATGTCACGCCGAGCCGAAGAACAGGTGCTTGCCGATGACGAAGCCGAGATAGAGACAGCAGGCGGCGATCATGCAGGTCACCGCGAAGGAGCCGAGATCCTTGGCATGTTTACCGACGATCGAAATCTCCGGCGAAATCCGGTCGATCACCTCTTCGACGGCGGTATTCATGGCTTCCATCGAAAAAAGCCCGAAAAACAACAGCACTGCGACGACGATCTCGCCAATGGTCGCCCCCACCAGCGCCAGTGCTGCCATCGAAATCACGAAGAAACCGAGCTCCTGGCGAAAGGCCGCTTCTTTCAGCACGCGCAGGAAGCCCGCCCAGGAATAGCTGGCGGCGGCGATGAAATGCCGAAACCCGGTCTCTTTCGTCACCGCAGGCTTCGTCAAGACATGCTCTCCTCTTCCCGTTGCGCCACCGGGGAAAAGCCCCGCCGTCTCCCTTATTGGCCAGCGAATAGGCAATAGCGAATCCACCGGGGCGGCGCAAGCAAAGCCCGGTGGGTCGACTGCGCCGACCGCAGCCTCAATGTTTGTTGCTCACACCGGCCTGAGTGAAGGTCGCCATGCCGGAATGACAGGCAGCCGCCGCCTTGACGATGCCGGCGGCGAGCGCCGCCCCGGTGCCTTCGCCGAGCCGCATGCCGAGCGCCAGAAGCGGCGTCTTGCCGAGCATCTCGATCGCACGCAGATGGCCGGGTTCGCTCGAGACGTGGCCAATAAGGCAATGATCGAGCGCGGAGGGATTGGCTGCTTTCAGGATCGCCGCTGCGGCGGTCGCCACATAGCCGTCGATCAGCACCGGAATACGCTCCATCCGGGCGGCGAGGATGGCGCCGGCCATCGCCGCGATTTCGCGGCCGCCAAGCCGGCGCATGATCTCCAATGGATCGTCGAGATGGTCGTTATGCAGCGCTACCGCTTTTTCCACCGCGGCGATCTTGCGCTCCAGCATCTCCCCTTCCGAGCCGGTGCCGGGTCCTACCCAGTCACGCGCCGAACCGCCATAGAGCGCGTAGTTGATCGCGGCCGCAATCGTTGTATTGCCGATGCCCATCTCGCCGATGCAGAGCAAATCGGTACCGCCGGCGATCGCTTCCATGCCGAAAGCCATGGTCGCGGCGCAGTCACGCTCGGAAAGAGCGGCTTCCTCGGTGATGTCGCCGGTGGGATAATCCAGCGCCAGATCGAAAACCTTCAGCCCGAGATCGTAGGCGACACAGATCTGGTTGATCGCAGCTCCACCGGCTGCAAAATTCTCAACCATCTGCTGCGTCACCGCGGGCGGAAAGGGTGTGATGCCCTGTCTGGTGACACCGTGATTGCCGGCGAAGATCGCCACCAGCGGCCGGTTGACGGCCGGTTGACGGCCCGTCCAGGCGGCAAGCCAGAAAGCAATCTCCTCGAGCCGTCCGAGCGCGCCCGGCGGCTTGGTCAGCTGCGCGTCGCGTTCGCGTGCGGCCACCTGCGCGCGGGCATCCGGCCCCGGCAGGTCCCGGAGCAGGGTACGGAAATCGTCGAAAGGCAGGCCTGAAACGCTCATCGGTGCGTATTCCTATGAATGGCTATTCTTGTTTTTTTGACGCAAATCAGCTTCTTTGCGGTGGCTCTCTCTTAAAGCCGGCGGGCGAAGCGAACAACACCTAAAGCGCCGTAGCCCTCCGGCAGAACGAAACAGAATGAAGATCAAGGACTATGCGGTCGACACCGCCCGCGCCGTCGCCTTTCTTAGCCGCCTTCCGATGCCGCCAGCGCTGTTCGAAGGCTATGACGGAAGGCTCGGCCGCCTGGTGCGCGCCTTTCCCCTCGCCGGTCTTGTCATCGGCTTCGTCCCGGCGCTCGCCCTCCTCCTTCTTTCAGGCCTGCGCGCCGATCCCCTGATGGCGGCCCTGCTTGCGCTCTCGATCCAGGCTCTTGCCACCGGCGCGCTGCACGAAGATGGCTTGGCCGATACGGCCGACGGCATCGGCGGAGGCAAGAACCGCGAACAAAGCCTCATCATCATGAAGGACAGCCGGATCGGCACCTATGGCGCGATAGCGCTAATCCTCTCCTTCGCGATCCGTGCGGCCGCACTCGCCGCCATTGTCCGCCAGTCCTCACCGCTCGCTGCAGCGCTTGCCGTTGCCGCCGTCGCAGCACTCAGCCGTGGCGCTATCGCCTGGCATTGGCAACGGCTGCCGGCCGCGAAGGCCGATGGCGTGGCCGCATCGACCGGCCAGCCGAATGAGGCGGCGATGCATTTTGCGCTCGTCTCGGCCGGACTACTCGCAGCACTTCTGATCTGGCCAGCATTCGGCCTACGGCCGCTCGTCGCCAGTCTCCTCGCCGCCGGCGTTGCCGGATTTGCCTTCACGACTCTCATCCGCCGTAAGCTTGCCGGCCACACCGGCGACACGCTGGGCGCGACGCAGCAGATTTGCGAAATCGCCACTCTTTGCGCCCTTGCCACGACTCTTTGAAACTCCGATATATCAGCCATGCAAACACCGTGCATTCACGTCTGCTCCATGGTTTCAGCCACCGGACTTTGCGCCGGTTGCGGCCGCACGCTTCAGGAAATCGGTGGCTGGATGAGCTATACCGATGCCGAACGGCGCGGGATCATGGCGCAGCTGCCGGCGAGGCTTTCAGGCGCCGTCATGGCGTCGAACCGGGCGGGATCAAACCTCGCCAGCGGGCCGGAGCGGCCTTTATGATCCGTTTGATCCTCTTGCTCCTCGTCATCGTCATCGGCCTCGCCGTTCTGATCGTCAACAATGACGGCGGCCGCATCCTCGGCCTGCAGAGCGATGAATTCGGCCGCTTCATCTATCTCCTGCCGATCGCGCTGATGCTATCGGCCGGCATTTGGGGTAGCCGGCATAACGTCGGCGAGACGATGCGCCAGTTGATGATCTGGCTCGTCATCATCCTGGCGCTCGCAACCGTCTACCTCTATCGCCAGGAAGCGCTCGGCGTCGGCAACCGGCTGCTCGCCGGCCTCGTTCCCGGCCGCGCCGTCGTCGTCACGACGAGCGAAGGCGGCCAGGAAGTCATCCTGCACAAGCTGCTGAACGGCCATTTCGAAGCCGATGTCGGCGTCAACGGCCAGACCGTCGAAATGCTCGTCGATACCGGCGCCAGCATGGTGGCGCTCTCGCATGAAGATGCCGAAAGAATCGGCATCGACCTCTCCCGCCTCACCTATTCCATGACCGTCATGACCGCCAACGGCCGCAGCCGCGCCGCACCGATCACTCTCGATCAGGTCGCGGTCGGTCCGATCGTCCGCAACAATGTTGCAGCCAGCGTCACCGAGGATGGCCGCCTCGACCAGAGCCTGCTCGGCATGAGCTTCCTGGAAACGCTGGGCTCCTTGCAAATGCAGACGGATGAACTGCGCATGCGGGATTGAGCCGGCAGAATAATCATCCCCCCGAGACGCTTTCGGCAGGCTCTCCATCAGGAACACGGCTTGGAACTCGCCGGTCGACGAAAGCTGAGAAAAGCGCGGCCGACAAGGCAAGCGATGCCGATGTCAGCAACATCAACAATAGTGTCGACACTGCGCCTGCCTCCCGGAGAAACAGCCCGGCGATCGAAGCGATCAGCGCGGCGCCGCCGATCGACATGGCTGCGGCAAGGCCTGCAGCGGTGCCGGCGAGATGGGCGCGAACCGACATCACGCCCAGATTGGCGGCCGGAAAGGTCAAGCCATTGCCGATGCCGATGAACATACAGGGTCCGAAAAATGCCAGGACATGTATGACGCCCGAGACCGACAGGACCAGTCCCAGCAGGAGACCCATGCACGTCGATAAACGTGCAATGACGAGCGTGGTGCTGAACGATTTCCTCGTCAATCGGGCAGCGAGATAACTGCCCAGAATGAATCCCGCGGGAACCATTCCCATGAAGAAGCCGAGTTTCGCGCTCGATCCGCCGAGTGAGGAACTGACTGCCAGGGATGCGCCTCCGAGGAAGATATAGAGGGTGCCGGTGGAGCAGGCCATGCACAGCGTATAGGCCCAGAACCGCGCCGAACCGAGAAGCTGCCGGTAGGAAGCAAGGTAATTGCCTTTCGGTCTCGATGCGAGCCCGGCTGTTTCCTTCAGCTCGCGCATGGAAATGGCGAGGATGGCTGCGCCTATCAGCGCAAGAGCGACGAAGATCGCCCGCCATCCGAACGCTTCGTCCAGAATGCCGCCGAAGCTCGGGCCGAGCATCGGCGCGATAGCCCATCCCATGGCGGCGTAGCCGATCCTGTTGGCGGCCCCGCGCTCGCCCGCCGTCTCCTTGATGGCGACGAGAGCAACGCAGAAGCAGGCGGCGATCGACGCCTGCATCACACGAAACAACAGGAAGATGCCGATATTGGGCGCCAGCGCGCAGCCGATCGACGCGACGATGAAAATGGAAACGGCGATGAGCGCGATTGGCCGGCGCCCGTAGCGATCCGACATCGCGCCCGCGACAATTTCCGTCAGGGCATTGATGATCGCATAGCCCGCGACCGAAAGATTGACGATCGCAAAATCGGCCTGGAACGTGGCGGCGATATTTGGCAGCGCCGGCAGATATATATTGATCGGCAATACCGAGAGCGCTGTCAGCAGGAGAAGGATCGTACGCCGGGGCGCCGCAGTCGAAATCGCAGCCGCTTCCTCGGTCAGGCGGTTACCGGAAGTCTGCGCAGAATTGTCGCGTGACATGGTCTTGTCCATGGTGTCAGGGAAATTGTGGGAACCTGACGAGGCGAAGCCTGAATTCAGGGCACAAAAAAAGCCCCGTCAGGAGCTTGATTTACCGCGCATGGGGCCGATCGCCGGATGGTTACACCATCCTGCCCATGCGCCCTATCACCACGACAAGAACCATTACGATCTTCATGAGCGATACAGCTAAACAGAAATTTCCATCTCGTCAACGTGCGGTTTCAATGCTCGCACAAAATGCAAGCGACGAACCGCGCCGTGCGCGGCGCGATGCGGCTTTACGGCGACAGGTAGATCTGGCACCTTCAAGCGCAAACAACAAGACCACAAAGAGCAAAAAGAAACTCCTAGTCTGGTGGCACCCCGCATGTCCGACCGGCCCTCGCTTTAGGCGAAGGCCTTGCCCTATGGGTGCGACAGGAGTTTCGCCATGAATTCACTCTGGCCGATCATCGTGGGCGGCATTCTGCCCGCCATTTTCTGGGGCATCACCGCCATCTTTCAGAAGCAGAGTGCCGCGGCCGCCACCGGCTCCGCCGTTTATCTGATCGCCTTCGGTTCGGCCTGCGCACTCGCAGGCCTGATCGCCGCGCTGATCTGGCGCCCCGCGCCTTGGACTGCCGAGGGCCTTGGTTTTGCCGCCACCGCCGGCGCCTGTTTCGCCGCCGGCACCGGCCTCATCAGCTTCGCGCTCTTTGCCTACGGCGTCCCGGTCTCGAAACTCGCTCCGATCTGGAGCTGCAACGTTCTGGTGACGCTGGCGATCGCTGCCGTCTTTCTCGGCGAAGCCTCCGAACTGGACATGGTCAAGCTTGCCATAGGCACCCTCCTCATCCTGTCAGGCGCCCTGCTCGTCAGCAGTGCATGAGCGTAATCAATAAGAGATCAGAACTTCACCGATCCACTGGCGTTGCCTTACAACCAGCAGAGTCGTGATACCAGAGTCAGCCTCACCCGACAAAATATCGACAGTAGCTCGCCGACCGGAGAATTCGATCCGCGATCGCGAGTTCTGAAAGGAGCAAGGATTCGGCGAGCAATAAATGCTCAATTCACCATTCGACCCTGAGCCCGAATACAATGTGATCGCAAGATTTATGTTGGGATCGCTTTGATCGGCGAGGCTGCAGGTACTGTCAGGAAGGCATGACACCTCAGCAGAGAAAGGTTGCTTTCCCACGATCGCCACGGCATAGGTAATCTTGATAGGATGGGTGGCCTCCGACAGACTCTGCTGCGGAGCTAGGCAGAAGATCGAGACGATTGCAAAACATCCGAACACATTGCTGCCACCCATCCCGATTGCCCCATGAACCGACCAAGCCTTGCTGAGCAATCTTGATGTTGAAATTGCGGCGCCCCTTTGGGACCGCTTCAGTTGCGCAGCCGATACCCCGTCTTGAAGATCCAGCCGAGCGTTCCCAGGCAGATTGCCAAGAACATGGTGATCATCGCCAGGCTGATCGCCGGGTTGACATCGGCGATCCCGTAAAAACTCCAGCGGAAGCCGCTGACGAGGTAGAGCACCGGGTTGAAGTGGCTGACCGCCTGCCAGAATGGCGGCAGCATGCTGACGGAATAGAAACTGCCGCCGAGAAAGGTCAGCGGCGGCACCACAAGCATGGGAATGAGGTTCAGCTGCTCGAAATTCCCGGCCCAGATGCCGATCATAAAGCCGAACAGGCTGAAAGTGATCGCGGTCAGCAGGAAGAACAGGATCATCATGAAGGGATGTTCGATCCTGACATCGACGAAGAGATTGGAGGTCAACAGAATGATGACGCCGATGATCAGGCCCTTGGTGGCCGCCGCCCCGACATAACCGAGCAGTATCTCCGTCATCGCCACCGGCGCCGACAGCACCTCATAGATCGTGCCGGTGAACTTCGGGAAGTAGATCCCGAAGGAGCCGTTGCTGATACACTGGCCGAGCAGCGTCAGCATGATGAGGCCCGGCGTGATGAAAGCACCGTAGGATACACCCTCCACTTCCTGAATACGCGAACCGACTGCCGCTCCGAAGACGATGAAATAAAGTGAGGTCGAGATGACCGGCGAGATGACGCTCTGCAGCAGCGTGCGGCGCGTGCGCGCCATCTCGAAGAAGTAGATCGATTTGACCGCTTCGAAGTTCATTTGCCCGCTCCCACCAGCGCTACGAAGATATCTTCGAGCGAACTCTGCCGCGTCGAGAGATCCTTGAAATGGATATTGTTCTCGCCGAGCCGGGTTAGCAGCGTCGCGATGCTATCCTGCTCGTTATCGGCGTCGAAATCATAAGTCAGGCGGCTTCCGTCGGCTTCGAGAGTGAGGCCATTGCCTGCAAAGCAGTCTGGCAGCCGGCTTAGCGGTTCCGCCAAATCGAGGATGAGCTGCTTGCGGCCGAGCTTGGCCATCAACGCCGCCTTTTCCTCGACGAGCAGCAGCTCGCCGCCATTGATGACGCCGACACGGTCGGCGATTTCCTCGGCCTCTTCGATATAATGGGTAGTCAGTATGATGGTGACGCCCGAAGCCCGGAGTTCTTCGACGACATGCCACATGTCCTTGCGCAGAGTCACGTCGACGCCAGCGGTCGGCTCGTCAAGGAAAAGAATATCCGGCTCGTGGGAAAGCGCCTTGGCGATCAGCACCCGTCGTTTCATGCCGCCGGAGAGCTGACGCAGCGTATTGTCCTTCTTGTCCCAAAGCGAGAGCGCCCGCAGCACCTTCTCAATATGCGCTGGATTGGCCTTCTTGCCATGCAGCCCGCGCGAAAAGCTCACCGTGTTGAACACCGTCTCGAACTGGTCGGTCGTCAACTCCTGCGGCACCAGCCCGATCATCGAGCGGGTCGCGCGGAAATCCTTTACGACATCCTGGCCGGCCACCAGCACGCGACCGCCGCTCGGATTGGCGATGCCGCAGATGATCGAGATCAGGGTCGTCTTGCCGGCGCCGTTTGGCCCGAGCAGAGCCAGGATCTCGCCCTTCTCGACATCGAGGTTGATGCCCTTCAGGGCCTCGAACCCGTTGGCATAAGTCTTCGTCAGGTTCTGAACCGAAATAATGGGGGTCATGCAGGACTCTTGCAGATGCTCGAAGTATTTCGGCCCGCTATATAGTCACTCTGTGACGCTTTGACATCCTTCGGGAACATGAACACTGAATTCACGCCTCGCCAACACCCTCGCCTTCGTGAAGCCGATCATCCATCGGCGACAAGCCGGCGATAGCCGGCTTCCGATTGCCGTTGCCCGCCGGCAATTCTCCCTGAAAGAAAGGCATCGGTCCGCTCCGGATGTCATCATCCGGTGATATTCATGCTTGATAAGAGAGCCGAGGCAAGCACCGGCATCCGCCCCGCCGCCCATTCCTTTGCGGAGCCGTCTTACCGGCGTTCTCGTTGCGCCCTTTTCCGCTGCCTCGGCATGTAATGAAAGTTATTGTTCAGTCACCAAGCGTTTGGAACCGGCCAGTATCCCTGTGCAGCCGCGTTCGTCTCAGCCGGCCTCTGCGCCGGCTTTTCTTTTTGATGTGTCGTTGCAGCAGGTGGCCGCCCTCGTGCTTCGAGGCGTCGGCCAAAACCCGAAGCCTCGAAGGACGAGGGCGGTCGGGAGGCAGTAGATGCTAACCCTCACAATTCATCATAATTGAACCAATCGAAATCCGCCGTCTTCCCTCGCCCCGACGTATCGAAGGCGAACACGCCGGCAAAGGCGCCTGTGAAGGAGCCGTGCTCGCCGCGTCCGCCCTCGTCGGAAATCACGCCGGCGTCGAGGACAGGGCCGATCGGCTGCCAGGCGCCCTTGCCTTCCGTCTGCCAGAAGAATTGCAGGTCATTCTCGCGGATTTCCATCGCAAGCTGGACACGGCCCTCGGCCGGGATCGCTACACCGCTTTCAGCGGGAAAGCTCAGGCGACCGTTCGGATAGTCGCCATTGCAGGAGAGGATCGTCACGCAGCGGCCGAGCGTTTCGTGCAGCGTCACGGCAATCGCGTGGAACTTATGGCGATTGTAGTACTGCGTCAGCCCCGCAACCTGCTGATAGGTGTCGGGCGAAAATTCGATCACAGTCTCAGCGCGGAAACTATGATGCTCCTGCCGGCGCGCGACCAGCGACTGCTCGAACCAGGAGCCGATGCTCTCGCGTCCGATCAGCCTGAGATGGCCGGGTCGATCCGTCAGGCTGAAGATGCGCCCGGGCTCGGGCGTGCGCAGCCACTGGAAATCAGCCGGCAGCTTGCCTCCATCGAAACTGTACTCGCTGCGCATCGGCTTCTCCACCGGCACAGCACCGAAGGGAGCCGGCACATCGACATCGGGCACTGAGGTGCCGTTTTCCAAATAGAGCCAATCGTCGTCGCGCCAGACGCATTTCTGCAGGGACGTTTCGCGCCCCAGCGTGCATCGCCGTTTCGGCGGCAGCGGCCGGCCGCTGAGATGAGTGTGATAGGCCTGACCATTGGGCGTCTCGACATATTGGCCGTGCCCTGCCCGCTGCAGCACCGCACCCGGATGATCCTTCGAGGTGATCAGATGCATGTTTGGATGCATCTCATAGGGCCCGTCGATGAGGCGCGAACGCGCCATGGTGACGGCGTGGTCATAGCCTGTGCCGCCCTCGGCGGTCGTCAGGTAATACCAGCCGTTCTTTTTGAAGAGATGCGGGCCTTCGACGAGGCCGAGCGGGCTCCCGGCGAAGATGTTGCGGATCGGGCCTTTCAGCACCTTCGCCTCCGGATCCCATTCCTGCAGCAGGATGCCGTCGAAGGCCGGCGATTTCGGCGAGCCACCGAAGCTTTCGGTACGGTGGTTCCACTGCATGTTGACGAACCATTTGCGGCCGTCATCGTCGTGGAAGAGCGAGGGATCGAAGCCGGAAGAATTTACATAGACCGGCTCGGACCATTCTCCCTCGATCGAGGGAGAGGTCACGATGTAATTATGCGCATCCTTGAAATTGCCGTCGAAACGCTTAACGTCGGTATAGACCAGCCAGAACTGCCCGTCGGCATAGGAAAGGCACGGGGCCCAGATGCCGCAGCTATCGGGATTTCCGCGCATGTCGAGCTGCGAGGCGCGCTCCAGCGGCCGGCGCACCAGAGTCCAGTTCACCAGGTCTCGCGAATGATGAATCTGCACACCCGGATACCATTCGAAAGTCGAGGTGGCGATGTAATAATCGTCGCCGACGCGGCAGATCGACGGATCCGGATTGAACCCGGGCAGGATGGGATTGCGGATCATGGCGGCTCCTCCGAAATAAAATGTGGTACGTACGTCAGATTGGCGTGGCTATCTCGCCTTCCCCTTCTCCCCAGCGGGGGGAAGAGGGAGCAAGCAGCACTCCCATCTCTCTCTTAGTCCCGCTCCGCTGACTTCGCCCAGAGATTGATATCGGCCTCCTTGGCATAGACATCAATCTCCTTCAGTTCCTCAGCCGAGAACTCGATATTATCCAGCGCCTTGACGCAATCGACGATCTGCGAGGAGCGGCTGGCGCCAATTAGCGCCGAAGTCACGCGTCCGCCGCGCAGCACCCAGGAAATCGCCATCTGCGCCAGCGTCTGGCCGCGCCGTTCGGCGATCTCGTTCAGCTTCCTGATATTGTCGATGATCGAGGGACGGATGAAATCGCGCTTGAGGAAATGATTCTGCGCCGCTCGGCTGTCGTCGGGAATGCCGGCGAGATATTTGGTCGTCAGCATGCCCTGGGCGAGCGGCGAGAATACGATCGAACCCATGCCGACGTCATCGAGCGTATTGAGCAGCTTGTCATCCTCGACCCAGCGGTTGAGCATCGAATAGCTCGGCTGGTGGATCAGGCAGGGCGTGCCGAGGCTCTTGAGGATCGCGGCGGCTTCGCGGGTGCGCTGCGAATTGTAGGAGGAGATGCCGACATAGAGCGCCCGGCCGGAGCGGACGATATGATCGAGCGCGCCGCAGGTTTCCTCGAGCGGCGTCTCCGGATCGAAGCGATGCGAATAGAAGATATCGACATAATCAAGGCCCATGCGCTTCAGGCTCTGGTCGCAGGAAGCGATCAGGTACTTGCGGCTGCCCCACTCGCCGTAGGGACCCGGCCACATATCGTAGCCGGCCTTCGAGGAGATAATCAGCTCGTCGCGAAGCCCGGAAAATTCGGTGCGCAGTATCTCGCCGAAAGCGGTCTCCGCGCTTCCAGGAGGCGGCCCATAATTGTTGGCGAGGTCAAAATGGGTGATGCCGAGGTCGAAGGCCGTGCGGCACATATCGATCTTGCGGTCATGCGGCGTATCGCCGCCGAAATTGTGCCAGAGGCCGAGGGAGACGGCCGGCAGCTTCAGGCCGGAACGGCCTGTGCGGTTATATTTCATCTTCGAATAACGGTCTGCGGCCGGTTGCCAGCTCATGGGATTTTCCTTCGTGCGATATCATTAATTGTCATGCGACAGCCTCGGCCCAAAGAGAACGCCCGACATCTGCCCCTCATCCGCCCGCCGGCACCTTTCTCCCCGCAAGCGGGGCGAAGGGACATGCCGCACCGTTTCCACTTTCTCAAGCACTCGTTTGGCCAGTACCCTCTCCCCGCATGCGGGAAGAGGGTTAGGGTGCGGGGCAGCCATGAAACGAACCGATCACAGCGGCATATGCCCCGCCGGATTATTGAGACAACCGCGCCGATCCGGCAAGCGCCAAGGCGCACGCGCTCTACCTCAACAGCGCCTGCGCCTCTGCGATACCAAGCGCGGCCGGCTGCGTGCAGGTCGTCGTGAGCTCGATGAAACGGCCCTCCTCGCCCGATTTCAGGATCGAAGTCATGACGTCGACCCCGTGCAGCGTGCGGTCGAGCGAGCAGCGCGCGTCGCGTCCCTCGATCAGCGCCATCGCCATATCGGCAAGGCCGGCCGTGCGATAGTTGGCGCGCGCCCCGTTCGGGTTTTCCTGGTTGATCTTGCCAAAGGGATGATCCCAGTTTTCCAGCGGTTTGATGTCCTTGTCGCGGCCGCTGGCTTCGACGGTGCCGCCGAAAAAGTTCGGGTCCGGCACGTAAAGCGAGCCGTCGGTGCCGTAGAGCTCCATATTGGCATGGCGGTGCGACCACACATCCCAGCTCGCCGACAGCGTCACGGTGGCGCCACTGACGAATTCAAGCAGCGCCTGGATCGTTGTCGGCGTCTTCACCGGGATGATCTCACCATAGCGCGGCTGGCTGGTGATCGTGCGGGTTTCCGATGCCATCGAGGTCATCGCGCCGACGCGCTTCACAGGGCCGATCAGGTTGATCAGATTGGCAATGTAATAGGGGCCGAGATCGAGGATCGGACCGCCGCCCGGCAGGAAGAAGAAATCAGGGTTCGGATGCCACATCTCCATGCCGGGGCTCATGACATAGCAGGCGCCCGAAGTAACCCGGCCGATGCCGCCGTCATCGATGAACTTGCGGGCAAGCTGGTGGGCGCCGCCGAGGAAAGTGTCCGGCGCGCAGCCGACGGCTAGATTCTTCGCCTTGGCGATGCGGCGAAGCTCCTCGCCCTGCTCGAGCGAAAGCACCAGCGGCTTTTCCGAATAGACGTGTTTGCCGGCCTCGAGGATCGCCTTTGATACCGGAAAATGCGCATCCGGAATCGTCAGGTTGACGACGACGTCAATCTCGTCATTGGCGAGCAGTTCGTCGATCGTCTGCGCTTTGACGTCGTATTCCTTGGCGCGCGCCTCGGCAGCCTGAATATTGATATCGGCGCAGGCCAGCACCTTCAGCCCCTTGAAGAGCGGTGCCAGCGAGAAGTAGGTGGTGGAGATGTTGCCGCATCCGATGATGCCGACGCCAAGTTCCCTGGTCATGATGTACCTCAATAAGTCTGGAAGGATGCAATCGAACGGCTGATGTTGCGGTCGATGTCTTTCGGATTGTCATGTTCGACGACGAAGTGCTTCGCCTTGGTGCCACGAAGTGCGGCAATCAGCTTGGCCCACTCGACCCTGCCATGGCCGACATCGGCCCAGCCATCTTCATCTGTCGCCTCGCCGGCCGGCGCGATGTCCTTGACGTGAACTGCGGTGATGCGCGAGCCGAGCTTGTCGATCCAGGCGAAGGGATCGGCGCCGCCGCGGATGACCCAGGCGATATCGGCTTCCCAGGAGATGTCCGGCGCGCCTTCGAAGATGCGCTCAATCGGCAGCGAGCCGTCAGCCAGCTTGACGAATTCGAAATCGTGATTGTGCCAGCCGAACTCGTAGCCGGCATCTTTATAGGGCTTGCTCATTTCCTGCAGACGCTTGCCAAAGGCCAGCCAACCGGCTCCGTCCGAGGGGCGCTGGTCTGCCGCCAGATGCGGGGCATAGATCGAATCCATGCCAAGTATTCTGGCGATGTTGAGCGACTTCTGAACTTCCTTATCCAGGAAGTCGGGGCTGAAATGGCCGCTCGCCATCACGAGGCCGTTCTTGTCGAGATCGGCGCGAAGGCTCTTCAGTCCCGCATCGTCGAGATCGGCGTAGATGCCGCCGAAGCCTTCGACTTCGGCATAGCCTGATTTGCCGAGCTTTTCGAAAATCACAGAATAGGGCTGGAAGTTGCGCGCGCTGTAGAGCTGGTAGCTGAGTTTCGTCATCTTATTCTCCTTGGGCGTCGTACCCATTTCTTGGAAGGATCAATCCGCCGATTGGCAGGAATGCAGGTCGTAGAAGCGGAATTCCGGCAGCTTGCCGCGTTCGAGTTGACGTGCCGGGGTGAAGGTGATGCGGCGGCTCTCGCCTGCCGCCAGATCGAACGCATTGTCGGAATATTTGCCGTCCGTCTCGCTCTCGATCATCACGAAGAGCGCAAGTCCCTTAGCGGTGATGTTGATGTCGACGACGCCGCTCTTCTCGACATATTCATGGGTAACGGTCAGGCCCGACGGATCCAGCTCCAGCGCCTTATAGGTGCCGTTGACATAGTGCCCCTCGCCGCCCATGCCGTTCGACGCGGTGAAATGCCAGGCAAGCAATGTTCCCTCGGCAATCTCGGACACATCGATTGTCGCAGCCGTCACCGCCGCATCCGGCGAACACATGGCCTGCACGTCTTTCAGATGCTTCCGCTCGCCTTTCATCGTCAGAAGCGATATCGACAGATCGATGCTGACATCTGAAAGCGTGTCGTTAACGAGCGAGAAGCGGATCGTCTTGCCGTCCTCGGCGGGAATGGCGGCGACCGCGACCGGCTGGAAGAAACGTTTGACGAGATAATGCATCGCCTTCCAGCGGCCGCCATAATCGAGGCTCGACCAGGAGGCGACCGGCCAGGTATCGTTGAGCTGCCAATAGATCGTGCCCATGCAATGGGGCTTCAGCGACCGCCAATATTCCACCGCCGTCTTGATTGCCAACCCCTGCTGGATCTGGGAGAGGTAGACGAAATTCGGGAAATCTTTGGGAAAGCGGAAATAGCGGAACATCGTGCCGGCGATGCGCTCGTTGCCGCCAGTATTCTTCTGGTGCAGCTCCATGACGGGAGAAGCGATATTCATATCCTTCTCCTCGGCATAAGTCCTGATGACAGGCAGCGAGGTATAGGACTGGAAGCCGAATTCCGAGCAGAAGCGCGGCCGTACCGACCGGTAATTATCGAATGACTTGTTCTCGTGCCAGACCGACCAGTAGTGCATGTCGCCGGACCCGTCCGCATGCCAGGCATCGCCGAAATCGAGATAGCCGGAAGCCGGGCTCGAAGGCCACCACAGCGCACCGGGCAGCGCCTTCTTCACCGCCTGCTCGATCGTCCGGTTGAGGCGGTCGTAGGAGACGAGGTAGCGGTCGCGGTCTTTCCGTGATTCCTCGAACCAGGTCAGCGCGCCGACAAGCTCATTGTCGCCGCACCATAGCGCGATGGAAGGATGCGAGGAGAGCCGCCGCACCTGGTAATCCACCTCGAACGCCACATTGTCGAGGAAGTCGTCGGTCGAGGGATAGAGATTGCAGGCGAACATAAAGTCCTGCCAGACCAGGAGGCCGAGCCGGTCGCAGAGATCGTAGAAATAATCCTGCTCGTAGAAACCGCCACCCCAGACACGGATCATGTTCATGTTGGCGGCTTTTGCCGATTGCAGCAGATCTTCAGTCTTCTCGGGCGAAGACAGCGAATAGAGCGCATCGGCCGGAATCCAGTTGGCGCCGCGGCAAAAGATCTCGCGGCCGTTGATCCTGAAGGCGAAGCGGGCGCCTGCTGCATCCGGCGTAGTGACCAGCTCGATGGTGCGAAGGCCGATTTGCCTGGTCACCACCTCGTCGGACACTTCCACCGACAGCGTGTAGAGCGCCTGCTCGCCACTGCCGGAAGGCCACCAGAGCCGCGGCTCGTCGATATGGAAGAGATAATTGACATCAGTGTCGCCCTTGACGCCGACGTCGAGGCGCACCCGTTCGCCGTCGAACTCGAAATAGATCTGGGCGACGCCGGCGTGCTTGGAATAGAGGCTCGCGGTGACCGTCAGGTCGACCGAGCCGTCATTATTGTGGACCTGGCGGGTGACGACATGTTCGATGCGCGCAGTCTCGAGCTTCTTCAGAGCAACCGTGCCGTAGAGGCCGAGCGGCGCAATGGCGATGTTCCAGTCCCAGCCGAAATGGCATTGCGGCTTGCGCAGCATGTTGCCATCGGGGATCGGCGAATTGCCGGTGCTGTAGGGAATGTAGAAGGGCTGCTTTTTCTGCCGTTCGGCGCCGACGCCGGGGTTGGAGGCGAAGACGATGCGGATGGAGTTGTCGCCCGCTTTCAGCATGCTCGAGACATCCGGCCGGTAGCGGCGGAAGCTATTGTCAGCTTCGAGCACCAGAAAGCCGTTGACGTGGACGCTGGCGACCGTGTCGAGATAGTCGATATCGAGATACCAGTCGCCTTCGACCTCCTGCAGCGTAAAACTGCGCTCGACCGCCCATTCACGCTGGGCAACCCACTGCACCTTCTCCTCGTTGCGACCGAAATAGGGATCGGGGATCAGGCCGGCCCGATGCAGCGCCGTGTGCACGTCGCCTGGTAGGGTGATGAGGCTTTTGATCTCGCCATCAACGGAGGTGAGCTGCCACGAACCGGAAAGGTCGATGCTGGAAGGATTCGATTGTTGCGTCACGATTTCATTTCCGAATTGCAGTTTTTGAAGAGGACGGCGCATGATCGCCATCCGTTAGCTGTCGTTCCTCAGTGGCCGGCTTGGCGCCCTTTTCTCGCCGCTGGGGAGAAGTGAGGTGTAAGCAGCGCCTTGGTCTCCTTCCGTCCACCGCACACTCCGTCTTCCTCGGGCTTAACCCGAGGATCCAAACTGCATCCATCAGCAGCAGCGGGCATAGATCCTCGGGTCAAGCCCGAGGAAGACGGAGTGTGGTTGGGCTTCTCGCCATACTCGCCCCGGCCTATTGGCCTCACATCGAGCAGGCGCACCATCTCCGGCCCGCCGCAGAACTCGTTAGAGACGCAGCTCGCTCTCCGCATCGAACACCGAAGCCAGCGCCATGTCGAAGCTCAGCTTCACCTTGGCGCCGACATCAAAGCGGCGTGCGCCGTTGACGCGGACCGACATCGTGTGGCCCGCATGTTTCAGCCACAGAAGATTGTCCGCCCCCATCGGTTCCTCGATATCGACGGTAGCGTCATGTTCTTCGCCGCCGGCATTCTCGTTGACCTTGATGTGTTCGGGGCGGACGCCGAGCACCACCTTGTGGCCGGGCTGCAGCGTCTCGTTGGCGTCGTAGGCCGCGAGCGAGAAGTTGACGCCGTTTGCGGTAAAAGCGATGCCGTCACCTGTTTTGACCAGTTCGCCGCGCAGAAAATTCATCGACGGCGAGCCGATGAAGCCGGCGACGAAGAGGTTGCGCGGCCGGTTGTAGATCGTCGTCGGATCATCGAGCTGCTGGATGATGCCGCTCTTCATAATGGCGATGCGGTCGGCCAGCGTCAGCGCCTCGATCTGGTCGTGCGTCACGTAGATCATCGTGTTCTGCAGCGACTGGTGCAGGCGTTTGATTTCGACACGCAGTTCTGAACGCAGCTTGGCGTCGAGGTTGGACAGCGGCTCGTCGAACAGGAAGACGTCGACATCGCGCACCAGCGCCCGGCCGATTGCCACGCGCTGGCGCTGGCCGCCGGATAGTTCGGCGGGCTTGCGCTTCAGAAGCGGCTGGATCTGCAGGATCTCGGCCGCACGCGCCACGCGTTTGTCGATCTCGGCCTGCGGCACCTTGGCGACGCGAAGGCCGAAGGAGAGGTTCTTCTCGACGGTCATCTGCGGATAGAGCGCATAGGACTGGAAGACCATGCCGATGCCGCGATCCTTCGGCTCTTCCCAGGTGACATTCTTGCCCTTGATGAAGATCTGCCCTTCCGAGGCGTCGAGCAGGCCGGCGATGCAGTTGAGCAAGGTCGACTTGCCGCAGCCGGACGATCCGAGCAGCACTAAGAATTCGCCGTCGTTGATCTCAAGGTTGAGATCCTTGAGCACGCTGACTGATCCGAAGTTCAGCGACAGATCTTTGATCGAGACGCTGGAATTGGAGACAGTTGAATTCATGTTCATGTGATCACCCCTTCACTGCGCCAGCGGCGATGCCGCGAACGAAAAGCCGCCCGGAGACGAAATAGACGATCAGCGGCACCAGACCGGTGAGGATCGTCGCTGCCATGTTGACGTTGTATTCCTTCACACCCTGGACGGAATTGACGATGTTGTTGAGCTGCACGGTCATCGGATAGGTATCCGGCCGGGTGAAAACCACGCCGAACAGGAAGTCGTTCCAGATGCCGGTGACCTGCAGGATCATGGCGACAACGAAGATCGGCAGCGACATCGGCAGCATGATCTTCAGGAATATCTGCCAGAAGCCCGCCCCGTCGACGCGCGCCGCCTTGAACAGCTCCTCCGGCAGCGACACGAAGTAGTTGCGGAAGAGCAGCGTCAGGATCGGCATCCCGAAGATCGAATGCACGATGACGAGGCCGGTCAGCGTGCCGTAGATGCCGATTTCACGCAGGATGATGACGATCGGATAGATCATCACCTGATAGGGAATGAACGCTCCGATGATCAGGATCGAGAAGAAGAGCTCCGAACCCTTGAATCGCCAGTTTGCCAGCGCATAGCCGTTCACCGAAGCGATGGCGATCGAGATGATGACAGACGGCACCGTGATGCGCACCGAGTTCCAGAAACCGCGCGAAAGGCCGTCGCAGTTGAGGCCCGTGCAGGCCTCCGCCCAGGCCTTGACCCAAGGTTGGAAGGTGATCTCCACCGGCGGCGAGAAAATGTTGCCGAGACGGATCTCCGGCATGCCCTTCAGTGAAGTCACGACCATCACATAGAGCGGCAGCAGATAATAGAGCGCTGCAACCGTCAACGTTCCGTAGAGCATGATGTTGCGCGCTGACAGCGTCGGGCGCGGCTTCGGACCGCTCGGCCCGTCGCCGAGCCTCCGTGAGACGGCGTCGAGGCCGACAGCCGTGGTGTTGAGAGTTTCGATATCAGCCACGCTTGCGCCCTCCTCCGAACTCCAGATAGGCCCACGGAACGATGATGATCGCGACTGTGACCAGCATCATCGTCGATGCGGCGAAGCCCTGACCGAGATTCTGCGCCTGGAACATGTAATCGTAGACGTATTTGGCCGGCACTTCCGATGATATGCCGGGACCGCCCGAAGTCTGCGCCACCACGAGGTCGTAGACCTTGACAATGCCGGAGGCGATGATGACGATCGTCGTGATGAACACGGGCCGCATCATCGGAATGACGACGAGCAGGTAGGTCTTCCACATCGGGATGCCGTCGACGCGGGCCGCTTTCCAGATATCCTCGTCGATGCCCCGCAGACCGGCAAGCATCAGGCACATGACGAGGCCCGTTCCCTGCCAAAGCGCCGCGATCAGAATCCCGTAGATGACGATTTCGGGCGTATAGAGCGGATTGAAGGTGAAGCTTGTCCAGCCGAGCGAACGCACCACCGACTGGACGCCGAAATCCGGGTTCAGAACCCATTGCCAGACGAGACCGGTCACGATGAAGGACAGCGCGAAGGGGTAGAGAAAGATGGTGCGAAAAGTGTTTTCGAAACGGATCTTCTGATCCATGAGTGCGGCGAGCACAAATCCGATGACAAGGCTGAAGATCAGCGAGAGGACGCCGTAGAGCGCCAGATTTTCGATCGCAGTAACCCAGCGGGGTGCCGCCCAGAGACGGTGATACTGGTCAAAGCCGACGAAGCTCAACCGCGGGAGGAGCTTGGAATTGGTGAAAGAATAAAAGACCGTCCAGAACGTGCCGCCGACAAAGATCACCAGCGCTGTCAGGATCATTGGGATGGACGCAATCTTGGCGTTCAGATTGCGCAGTAACTTGTTTGGCCGGCCTGCTTGCGCTTGACCCGTCATGAACACTTCTCCTCAAATCGCAGCTGCGGCCGGTGACGGCCGTCTCTCACCCCTGCCCGCTGGATCGGCCGGATGGGCCGGCAAGACCATCGAAACTTGCGGGAGGATCCGGCTCCGCGGAGCCGGATCGCAAGGGCAGTGAATCTGCCGATCAGTCAGCCGAGGCGATGATTTCGGCGAAACGCTTCTGCGCGGCCTCCGGCGTCATCGACGGGTTGGCGAAGAATTCGGAGAAGAGGTCCTCCTTCTGCTTCTGGCTGTCGGCCGAAAGCAGCTGGTCGGTGCCCTGGATCACATTGCCCTTCGCCAGGATGTCGAGACCCTTCTTCATGCAATCGTTGGCGGCGGCAAGATCGACGTCGCCACGAACCGGCAGCGAACCCTTCTTCAGGTTGAAGGCAACCTGGGTCTTGGGATCGAGCAGGGTTTTGGCGAGCACGGCCTGTGCCTTGGACTTTTCCTCGTCCTTCAGCAGCGGGAAATAGAAGGCGTCGCCGCCGGTCGAGATGATCTCGTTGACGCCGAGGCCCGGAAGGCAGGTATAGTCGGTGCCGGCCTTCTGACCGGCGAGTGCGAATTCGCCCTGCGCCCAGTCACCCATGATCTGGCCGCCGGCCTTGCCCGTGATGACGAGATTGGTTGCCTGGTTCCAATCCTGGACATTGCTGCCCTTGGACATGCGGCGGGCGTCATCGGCAGCCTTGAAGACCTTGGCGATCTCGGGTCCGGCGGCGACCTCTGCATCCTTGTCCTTGAAGACCTTGTTGAACACGTCCTTGCCGGCGACCGCGACCATAAGCACGTCGAAGGCGCCTGTCGCCTGCCATGGCTGACCGCCGACAGCGAGCGGAATGATACCCGCCTTTTCGAGAGCCGGAGCGGCAGCGACGAATTCGTCCCAGTTCTTCGGAACCTCGACACCGGCCTTCTTGAAGGCAGCGTTCGAAAGCCACAGCCACTGCCAGGAGTGGATGTTGACCGGAGCGCAGTAGATCTTGCCGTCGATCGTGCAGGAATCGAGCAGGCTAGACGGACGAATAATGTCCTTCCAGTGCTCCGCGGTCGCGACATCGGTCAGGTCGCGCATCAGGCCCGCCTGGACAAGCTCTTCCGCCTGGCGGCCATGGTTGAACTGGGTGGCGCCCATCGGGTCGCCGCCGGTGATGCGGCTGATCATGATCGGGCGCGCAGTTCCGCCGGAACCGGCGATAGCGCCGTCGACCCAGTGGTTGCCGGTGGCGTCGAATGCCTTTGCCAGCTCGGCGACAGCAGCGGACTCGCCGCCGGACGTCCACCAATGGGTGACTTCAAGGTCGGTGGCGCTGGCGCTGATCGGAAGTGCTGCTGAAGCGGCGAGCATAGCCGCCATCATACGGATTTTCATGAGTTCTCCTCCCTCACTGAAACGTTGCCGGAAAAACTTAGATCAATCGATTTCCCCACGCAACTGCCCGCCCGTAAATTTTTCTTTAAAGATCCTGATTGCTACTTCTGACTGTTTCGGAAGGCGGCTTCACACCCGTTGAATCGGCGGACGAGCAGACTTTTCCGCAGGCGCCGTGTCTAACCAGTGCGATGAAATTTAACATTAATTTTATAATTCAATCTCGAGATCCCCATTACCTTTTTCGCAGCTGCAGAAAAATCCTATAGGAATCACCGATTCAACCTGTGCGAATAATGTTGCGACGCACACAAGAAAAACCACTCGACATTTCTACTGTATCGTTACAGATTGAATTCCTCAGGGAGGCGCGATTTTGGCAGGCGGCGGGCTTACGGCGCCTGAAAAAGCCTCTATAAGCGAGACCAATTCGCGCAAGGCGGCCTACAGGGATGGAAAACAAGGGAAATTTCGGACAGGCGACATCGACGGCGGTGACGCGCGAGCGCCCGACATTGAAGACGATCGCCTTCATGACCGGCCTCGGCGTGACCACGGTATCGCGTGCGCTGAAGGACGCGCCGGATATCGGTGCCGAAACCAAGGAGCGGGTGCGCATGGTCGCCCGCCAGCTCGGCTACCAGCCGAACCGGGCGGGCGTGCGCCTGCGCACTGGCAAGACCAACGTCATCGCCCTCGTTCTCAGCATCGACGAGGAGATCATGGGCTTCTCCAGCCAGATGGTCTTCGGCATATCCGAAGTGCTGTCTGGCACGCCTTATCATATCGTCGTGACACCGCATTCGCACAGCAAGGACCCGATGCTGCCGGTGCGCTATATTCTTGAAACCGGCTCGGCCGACGGCGTTATCATCTCGCGCATCGAACCGGACGACCCGCGCGTGCGGCTCTTGTCCGAACGTGGCATGCCCTTTGCCACGCATGGGCGCACCGATGCAGGACTCGTCCACCCCTTCCACGATTTCGACAACGAGGCCTTCGCCCATCAGGCGGTGGAACGCCTCGTCCAACGAGACCGGCGCCGCATCGCCCTGCTGCAGCCGCCGAGCAAGCTCACCTATTACGCCCATATTCGCATCGGCTTTCAGACCGGCCTGCACGACTACGGCGCGGAGGAAGTGCCGCTGCGCGTCAACACCGACGCGCCGCTCGCCGACATTCGTGACGCCGTCGAATTGATGATGCGTTCGGCCAATGCACCTGACGGCATCGTCTGCTCGGCCGGCAGCGCCGCGATCGCCGTCAATGCGGGCATAGAGGCCGCCGGCAAGGCGCTCGGCCGCGATCTCGACATGGTCTCCAAGCAGTCGGTACCGATCCTCAACTGGATCCGCCCCGAAATCATCACCGCCCAGGAGGACGTGCGCCAGGCCGGCCGCGAAATGGCCAAGGCCGTCATCGCCCGCATCGACGGCGTCGAACCGGAACTGCTCCAGAGCATCAGCCAGCCGATCTGGCCGGAAAACACCAGATAGGGCGATGGCGGAATAAGAGCGGAGAAAAGCCGCGGCGCGGCTGACTGGCGGCTGCGGTGTAGTTCACCGGCCGTTAGTGGTAAAACCCGCCTGTGGCTACTCTCGGCCCGAGGCGGACTGCTCAGTCCGAATGAGACGGAAATTTAAACCCTGCCCATTCAACCCGTTCCTGCCAGTCCGGAAGACCAGCAGGTCGGATACGGTCAATCTGTCTGTGCTTCCGAGCAATTTGGCGTGGGTCACCACCATCCCTTTTCATGTGACGTAGCTGATCACGGGCGACCCAGAGTGCGTCACGCCAAACTTCTTCTGAAATCCATTTGCCACCCATGGCTTTCTACCTGTTATTTTCATCCCTGTATCGATGCACCAGACCACACTGTCCGCTACTGGCGCAAACGGACCATCACCAGATCGCGATGATCGGCTTTCATCGACGTCAAGGCCGACCTGGAAACCCTGTATCAACCTCGCCTGCATCCCTCGATCCGCTCCTCGCCAATTGCTCCTGCACAGCCTTGATCTTCGGATTGCAGCCCTCGCCGCGGCGTCGCGTGATCGAGTGGATGCCGCGATAAGCAGGTGGGGCAAGCGGTTTGACGATCACCCTGCCCCGGAAATCGCGAAGCGCCAGGCCCGGCACCACCAAAATCGAGCAGCCGGCTTCGACAAGCGCGAAAAAAGCCTTGATTGCCAGCCATCCCGCAGGTGAGCCACGGGGAAATCGACAGAATGCATGAAAGCAGCGTGCCTTATTTCAGCCAATGGGAAACACCCGGCATGACGCTGCCGGTGCTTGCCGAGGGGTCGCTGGCGCTGCTCAGCGATCCGCTCTGGCGCCATTCGGGAGCCGCGACCATCGAGGAATATGCGTGCTGGGCGGTGAATATCTGCGGCATGGCCTGCCTGAAGATGATCCTTGCTGCGCGCGGTGAGATCCATCCTACTCTCGAGCTTGCCCGCGCCTGCACGGTTTACGGCGGCTATGTCGTCAACGAGATCGACGCCTCGATCAAGGGACTGATCTACGCTCCCTTCGTCCGCTTCGTGAGCGAACGTTTCGGCCTCGGCGCCGAGACGATGACCAATGTCGAGACGTCAGCCATCCCGGAACTTTTGTCGAAACGCCGCTTCTTCATCGCCTCGGTGCATTCGGCCATCCGCTGGCCGGAGCAGGAGCCGCCGGCAAAGGGCGGTCATCTCGTGCTGGTGACATCAGCCTCGCAGGAGACGATCCGATTCCACAATCCGTCCGGCCATGACGCGGCGAGCCAGGCCGATGTCACGCTGCCGCTTGCCGTCTTCGATCGTTTTTTTGCCAATCGCGGCATATCGGTCGAGGCCTGATCTTTCCGACATTCTTTCGCTTCGGAGGCTTTCATGACCCCTTCCCCCAACAGGCTGCGCATTGCCGTACTCTTCGGCGGGCGTTCGGCCGAGCACGAAGTTTCCATCCTCTCGGCGACCAACGTGATGGCCGCCCTGGAGCCTGAGAAATACGATGCCTTTCCCGTCTTCGTCACCCGCCAGGGACAATGGCTGCTGAGCAGTTTCAAGGACGGTAGGCTCGCCACGCCCTCGTCAGGCACGGAAATCTGCCTCATGCCGGGCGGCCGCGGGCGTATGCTGGCCACCCCCTCTCATGGCGCGCCGCATGAATTGCCAAAAATCGATGTCCTGTTTCCCGTGCTGCACGGCCCGCATGGTGAGGACGGATCGGTGCAGGGCGCAGCTGAAGTGGCGCGCGTGCCGCTCGCCGGCTGCGGCATCCTCGGTTCGGCCACGGCCCTTGACAAGGATATCGCCAAGCGCCTGCTGCGGGCGGCAGGCCTGCCGGTGGCGCGCGCCGTGACGATCCACGAGGGTGCTACCCCTTCATTCTCCGCGCTCGAAGGCGAACTCGGCCTGCCGCTCTTCATCAAGCCGGCACGGCAGGGATCGTCGGTCGGCGTCGCCAAGGTCCATGCCAGCCAGGAATTCGCCGCAGCGCTCGAGCAGGCCTTCCGCCACGACCGCACTCTGCTCGCCGAGGAATTCGTCGCCGGTCGCGAGATCGAATTCAGCGTGCTCGAGGATACCGACGGCAAGCTCTTCGTCTCCCGCCCGGGCGAGATCGTGCCGGCCGAAAGCCATGGCTTCTACAATTACAACGCCAAATATATCGATGAGAACGGCGCCGCCTTGAAAGTGCCGGCCGACCTGCCGGCGGAGATCGAGGCCGCCATGCGCGACGTGGCCGCAAGGGCTTTCCGGGCCGTCGGCTGCGACGGCATGGCACGCGTCGATTTCTTCCTGACATCGGACATGCGCTTCGTCATCAACGAGCTCAACACCATTCCCGGTTTCACCGATATCAGTATGTATTCCAAGGCGATGGCGGCAAGCGGCGTCAGCTATGCCGAGATCATCGACCGGCTGGTGGACCACGGAATGGCGCGCGCCCACAGGGAAGGCTAGTGTCGGTTCTGATTTCCGGATGTTCCGGCGGCGGAAAATCGACGCTGCTTGCTGAGCTTGGCCGTCGCGGTCATAGGATCGTCGAAAAGCCTGGCCGGCGGATCGTCAAGCAGGAGCTCGAGAGTAGTGGAACCGCCCTGCCCTGGATCGACGCGATTGCCTTTGCCCGCCGCGCGATCGAGATGGCGATGGCCGACTACACGGCAGCGTGCGAATGGACGGGCTGGAGGTTTTTCGACCGCGAGCTGATCGATGCCGCCTCGGCCTGCAGCACATGACCGGCGAACCGGTCCTGGAACGAATGACCGCCGCCCATCGATATAACGGAAGCGCTTTTCTGACGCCGCCATGGCCCGAGATCTACACGACCGACCCCGAGCGCCGCCGTGGCTTCGAAGAGCCGTCGCAGAATATGATCGGCTCGCCGCGACCTATCCGACACTCGGTTACGAGGTCGTCATACTGCAAAAATCGGGGTTGCCGAACGGGCCGATTTCATCCTCGATTGCCTTGGGGCGAATCAGAGCTTTTCCGGGTTAGATTGAAGCATTCTGTTGGCTCAAACGGAGTCGGATGGTCGACCGGCAGGCGCGTGTCGTAGCCCAGTTCTACGGCCAAGCCGGCCGGTCGATCAGCCGGCCCGTTTCAGCCAGCCCTCCCGCAGATTTGCCTGGCAAATCTGCAAGACTTCAGAATCGCCGGATGCACTTATCGCTTCGCCACGGCGAAGCGGTGCGGCCGGTGGGTCGGGCATCTCTAGCCAGGATCAAAGGCGATCGGCTCGGACGTACCTCGGGGGTATGCCCGTCGCCAATCGCCTTTACCCTGACGAAAACCTGCTCCGGCAGAATGCTTCAATCTAGCCCGGAAAGGCTCTAGTCGCCTTAACGCCGACGAAAGACGCACCACTGAAACGACTGCGGGCCCCCGGCAGGCGTCCTATGCTCCTGACGCCACTCGCTTTCCAGGACGAATGCGGAAGAGAATTCCGACGCGAGCGCCGCCGCATCGTAACGCTGAACCGGCAGACCGCTGCACCGCTCCGGCCCGTCAGGTGCGAAGGTGGCGATGATCACGACGCTGCCCGGCGCCGTGCCGGTTTCCAGGGCGCGGCGATAGGCGATCCGCTGCTCCGGCTCGGTGAGGAAATGAAAGACGGCGCGGTCGTGCCATATGTCGTAGCACCGCCCTGGTCGCCATTCGGTGACATCGGCCATGAGCCAGGCGACCCGGGCGGCGTCACCATGCAGCCGTGCCTTGGCGACATCCAACGCCGGCGCAGCGATATCGAGAACCGTGAGGTCGGACCAGCCGCGCTCGAGGAGACGGTCGACAAGGCTCGACGCGCCGCCGCCGACATCGATCAGCGCGGCCGTAACCGGCACATGCAGCTCGTCAAGCGCCCTGAGCGAAGGCACGGGCGTCGGCTGATACCAGCTGACTTTGTCAGCTGCTTTCGTGCGGTAAACCTCGTCCCAATGTTCCTGTTTTGCGGCCGTCATCCGCTATTCCCATTTCTTGCAGCACCGATCCTGACCTATCAAGATGTAAGGATTGAGACATGCCTCATCGCTTACCGCCCGGTCTTAGGAAGTAGGTGACGATAGACGAGATCGGCAGGATCAGTTCGAGGCGCTGCCGGATCAAGACGCGCCCCCAGCCGTTCGGCAACGGCAACGGATGCAGAATTGTCAGGCGCGATATAACTGACGAGCGACTACAGTTTGAGCGTCTGGAAGGCCCTCCCGCAGCGCCGAAGCCTCCTCGGTCGCATAGCCGCGGCCCTCGAACCCGTCATAAGCGAACCAGCCCAGCTCCTTTTCCGGAAAGAGCGGCCCATGGTTGATCCCCACCTGGCCGATGCATTGGCCGGTTTCGCTGAGGTCGATCATCATCGCGCCGTGCCCGAAAAGCTGCCAGAGAGCGACGTCGTGACAGAACATCCCCCACGCCGCCCGCAGATCAAAGGGGCCGCCCATCCCGGCGGACCGTGGCGAGGCCCATTATCGGGGCGTAGGCATCGAAGTCGTCGATGTCAGGCATACGAAGCTTCAGACGCTTGGTTCGGAGGCTAATAGCGCCCGCCTCTGACATGTCTCGCCCTTTCGCTAGTTTTCGAACGCCGGAGCGAACCGAAGCACCCCGCTTGGCGGCGGTCCGTGAAAAACAATCCGCTGCACAAGCCGCGTATCGAGATCCTGATATGTTAATTGGCCGTCGCTGCTGAAGCCCGCACCGCTGTAGACCTCGGGATTGCCGATCAGCGCGCACCCCCTCGCGCCCATCTCCTTCAGCAATTCGAGCCCCTTCGCCGTAAGCGCCCTTCCGATGCCCTGCCGCTGTCTCTCCGGCGTGACCGCTATCGGCCCCAGCCCGAACCAGCCGTCATGTACTCCGTTGACCGTCACCGGCGAGAACGCGACGTGCCCCAGGATCTCGCCATCCTCCTCGGCAATCAGCGATATCGCCAGATCGCCGCTCAAGCGAAGCCTCCGGATGATCTCCGCTTCCGTACCCTCGCTATAGGGCATCGGCTTGAAGGCGGCCGAGGTCAAATTCTGAATCGCTTCGATATCTGCCGGCGTCTCGTATCGGATGAGCATTCCTTTAGTTCTCCGGAACGGTCTTCCGCAAATGCTATGAAGGGAAAGTCGGAAATCAACAAGCCAGTTTGCACAGGCAGAAACAACACAGTTGTCGGGTCAGGCAGCGATCTCACAAGAAAGCCCGGCGCAACGCCGGGCTTCCTCGATGTCTTTCTCCGCAAACCTCAGAAGGTCGCAGCACCGCTGCCCCAGGGGCCGTGGTGGAAGTCCTTGCCATCGAGGCGGTCGAAGCCGTGAGCGCCGAAGAAGTCGCGCTGGGCCTGGATGAGGTTGGCCGTCCCCCTGCCCTGGCGGTAGGCGTCGAAATAGCTGAGCGCCGAGGTCAGCGCCGGCACCGGCAGGCCGGCGGCGAGAGCGGCGGTCACGACGCGGCGAAGCGCCGGGATCGATTCCTTGACCATGGATGAGAAGGCCGGCGTGACGATGAGGTTCGCCGCATCGGGCGCATCGGTGAAAGCCCTGGTGATCTCATCGAGGAACTGCGAGCGGATGATGCAGCCGGCACGCCAGATCTTCGCGATAACAGGCATCGGCAGCGACCAATTGAACTCCTTGGAAGCTTCCGCCATCACGGCGAAGCCCTGCGCATAGGCGCCGATCTTGCCGGCAAACAGTGCCAGTTCCAGATCCTTGTTGAGCTCGGGCCCGTAGGCGGTCGGGAAGACGCTGCCGAGATTACCGAAGATCTTTTCGGCGGCTTCGCGCTCAGACTTCATTGAGGAGAGGCTGCGGGCGGCAACCGCGGCCTCGATCGCCGTTGCCGGAATGCCCATGTTCTGCGCCTCGATCGCCGACCACTTGCCGGTGCCCTTCTGGCCTGCCTTGTCGAGGATCATGTCGACCATCGGCCCCCCGGAGACGGGATCGCTCGCCGCAAGCACCTTCTCGGAGATCTCGATCAGATAGGAGTTCAGCCGGCCCTTGTTCCACTCGCCGAAGATGCCGGAGATTTCGGAGGCACTCTTGCCGAGACCGTCTCGCAGGATGCCGTAGATCTCGGCGATCATCTGCATGTCGGCATATTCGATGCCGTTATGGATGGTCTTGACGAAATGGCCGGCGCCGTCATTGCCGAGCCAGGCGACGCAGGGCTCGTCATTGTAGCGGGCGGCAATCGACGTCAGCACCTTCTCGACGCGCTTCCAGGACTCTTCGGTACCGCCGACCATGATCGACGGGCCGTGGCGCGCACCCTCTTCGCCGCCGGAAACCCCCATGCCGATGAATGTCAGTTCAGTATCCTTGAGACGGCCGAAGCGGGCGACGGTGTCGCGGAAATTGGCGTTGCCGGCATCGATCATGATGTCGCCCTTGGCAAGATGCGGGCGCAACGCCTCCATCTGCTGGTCGACAGCGTCACCGGCCTTGATCATGATAATGATCGGACGCGGCGGCCGGATTGCATCGACGAACTCCTCGATGGTCTTGCAGGGAATGATCTGCTTCTTCAGATCGCCGGCGCTTTCGTAGAATTCGTCGGTTTTCTCAGGCGTGCGGTTGAAGACCGCGATTTTATTGCCTTTCTCCGCGATGTTGAGCGCCAGGTTGGAGCCCATGACCGCAAGGCCGATCAGTCCGATTTCTGCCTTTTCCACGACAAACCTCCGATGTGTCATTTGGACCGGTGTTGTGGCACTGTCTCGCTCAAACGGCAAGTCTCGCGAGGGTCTAATCGGTTCGCAAAAGCCATTGAAATGCAGCTTTGATCGTCTGACTTGTCCGACAACTTTTCATCTGCAGCCCGATCCGGAAGCCGCAAAATATTCGCGATCGCCCGTACTGCCCTATCTCATGTTATCATGCGGACCTCGGGAGATATCGTTTGGTTTCGAAAAGACGAAAAGACATGGCGATGCTTGCGCCCCGCGCCGGCCGCTACCGCGAATATGCGCCGCCGCCAGCGCTACGGCGCCATTTCAGCTGCCTCTGGTCGCATACACTTAGGGACGGGGCGGCGGCCACGGTGGCGATCGTGCCGGATGGCTATTGTGATCTCCTCTGGATGGACGGACGGCTTGTCGTCGCCGGTCCTGACCGGATCGCGGCCTTCCCGATCATAAGGCCGGGCGCGACCGTCATCGGCGCGCGCTTTGCGCCGGGCGCCGCAGCATCCTGGCTGAAGACGCCGCTCTCGGCGCTGGTCGGCCTGTCGGTGCCGCTTGCCGATATCGGACGGAAGGATACCAGCGAATTCGAGGCGCGGCTGCGGGATTGCCCGGACCCCGCGGCCGCCGCGACGCTGTTCGGCCGTCTGCTTGAAGGGGCCGCGCGCGATGAGGAGGAGCCCGCCCAAGACGCCGCCGTGATCTTCGCCGCCGCCGACAGCGGCCGCCCAACCTCCGGCCTGCCCGACCAGCTCGGCATGAGCGAAAGGCAACTGCGCCGCCGCTGCCACCATCATTTCGGCTATGGCGCAAAGACACTGGAACGCATCCGCCGGTTCCAGCGTTTCCTCGACCTCTGCCGCAGGGTGGACACGATGCCACTCGCCCGCATCGCGCTCGAAGCGGGCTTTGCCGACCAGGCCCACATGACACGCGAGGTCGCAGAACTCTCGACTCTCACCCCTGCGATCATTCTTAACCAACTCGGCACGCGGGAAGGATCCGGCTGACCGTTTTGTTCAAGACACCGCCGGCCGGCCTTATTATTCAGGGAAACCCAAATACAAGGACCTGCACCATGGCGACAATGCCTGCAAAAGTCATCCACCAGTCGATAGAGCGCGACTGGCGGGATGTCTACGACTTCGCCCGCAAGCCGGAGAACATGCCGCTCTGGGCCTCCGGCCTTGCCACCGGTTTCGAGCCCGACGGCGCCGACTGGATCGCCCACGGTCCCCTCGGCACCATCAAAGTCAGCTTCGTTCCCGCCAATGAATTCGGCGTGATCGATCATACGGTGACGATCGAATCCGGGCTCCGGGTTTATAATGCCCTGCGCATCGTACCGAACGGCGATGGCTGCGAGGTCATGTTCACGCTGCTGCGTCTGCCCGGCATGACAGATGCGCAATTTGCCGCTGATGCCGCGCATATCGAGAAGGATCTCGTCATGCTGAAAGCCCTGATGGAGAGATAGATGTCTGAAAACTCCGAACACAACGACCGCCGCATCGACTATGTTGAATTCAACGTCTCCGACATCGCCGCCGCCAAAGCCTTTTACGGCTCGGCCTTCGGCTGGCGTTTCACCGATTACGGCCCGAATTACTGCGAATTTGACGACGGCCGGCTGAAAGGCGGCTTCACCGATTTCGGTCCCGTCCGGCCGGGCGGACCGCTCGTCGTCGTCTATGCCAGGGATCTGGAAGAAGTGCTGACTTCGGTCGAAAGGGCCGGCGGCACGATCTGCCGGCCGATCACCGATTTTCCCGGCGGCCGCCGCTTCCATTTCCTCGACCGCGACGGCTACGAGCTCGCCGTCTGGGCGACGGCGTAAATTAGAGCAATTCCAGCAAAAGTGTGCAGCGGTTTTGCGTCCGGAGTTGCGTTAAAACAAAGAGATATAGAACAATTCCGTGGTTCGAAGAAAAACGGAATTGCTGTAGACTACCGATCCATCACGATCAGAGCGCCGATGACAATGCCGCCCGCATCGCGCAGCGGCGACATGCGACAGCGCACCTGGCGGGATACGCCGCCGCCGGTCCGGCGCTCATAAGTGTAGTCGACCTCCCCGCCGGCAAAACAGACGTCCAGCTTGTGCTTGGCGCATTCGGCGAATCGCTCCTCGCCGATGAATTCGGAAAGGTGACGCCCGATCAGTTCCATCGGCTTCCTGTCCAGATGGGCACTGTTGGCCGCGTTGGAATAGAGGTAGCGGTAGTCCCTGGTCAGCACCGCCACCCGATCCGGCAGGCTTTCGAGGATCGCGGCGTTGAGGAAGTGGCCATTGTCGGTGTCGGGCACATAGGCTGCCGGCGGCTCGATGCGCACATCCTGCGGCGAAGGCACCCGCCAATCCGGCGCATGCGTGCCGAAATAACAGTCGAGCAGATAGGAAAGCACCGCCGCATGTTCTCTGACACTGGCGCTGTCGTCCGCGTCCCGGGCGACAAGATGGCCGACGAACTGCAATTGCATGTAGACTTCGAGCAGATTGGCCGCCCGGCAGGCCAGGATGGCCTCGACCAGCGGCTCGACATGACGGTCGAGCAACATGACGCGCTGATCGTCGCCTTGGCGTATGGCTTCCTCTATTTGCGCGCAGCGCAAGGAAAAGGCTCGAAAAAGCTCCAGCAAGACGCCTCCCACTCCCATTGTCCCGAGTGGCGTGTCCAAATTGTGTGGCTGCATTTCCCAAATGCGCCCTGAGGTGGATATTATTCTCGCCTTGGTAGTGACGGCTAACATGAAGTTTACTCGTTTTCAATCCGAGAGCACCTGCCGCTTTTCACCGCTGATAAATCAGGGTTTGATTTTCAAGGCGCGAGCGTCTTCTTGATCTGCCAGCGGTCGTGATACCAAAGCCACTGTTCCGGATATTCCCGCACCCAACTTTCCACCTTGTCATTGAGTAGCTGGGCGGCGGCAGGCAGGTCGAGATTGCCTTTGGCGTCGCGCGGCATCTCCAGCCGCGGCTCAATTTCCAGCCGGTAGCGATTCTCCGGAAGGCGGATGCAGCGCGCCGGATAGACCTCGCAATCGAACTGGCGCACCAGCTTCGGCAACAACGGATTGGTCTTCACCTCTCGCCCGAAGAAGGTGCCTTTCAGCCCCTTGCCGAATTTCTGGTCGACGAGCACGCCCACCCCCTGACCCGCTTCCAGCTGGCGCGCGAGCGCGAAGGAGGAGCCGGCATGCGAGGGCACCAGCTTGCCCATGCGTGCACTGCGGAAGTCGAACACCTTCTTGGCGACATAGGGATTGTTCGGCGGCCGGAAAAGTACGGTGACGGTGAGCCCGAAGGCCGCGCCCGCCACCGGCAGTAGCTCGAAATTGGCGGTATGCCCCGTAAAGACGATGAAGGGGCGCGGATTGTCGCGCAGGTCGAGGAAGATGGAAACGCCAGACACCTCTACCCTGCCTGGCTCCGGCCGTTCGGGATCATAGTCGAACAACTCGTCGAGGAAGACGTATTCGGCCGCGAGCCGGCCCATATTGCCCCAGCTGCCGAGTGCGATCTCCTCGATCTCGGCCTCGCTCTTCTCCGGAAAGGCGTTGCGTAGATTGACGAGCATCAGTCTGTGGCGGCGGGTCCGCCGACCGAGGCGGCGCATCACCTTGTCGGCAAAGCGGATCGCGCCATCGGCCGGAAGCAGTTTCAGCACATTTAGGAAGCCGAACATCGCCTGCGCCACCAGCCATTGCTGGAAATTCCTGAGCGCCAGAACGACCCGGGTAATGAACAGCTTCACGTGAGGTCAGTCCATCTTCAGAATGATTTTGCCGAAGATCTGGCGCGATTCCATCCGCTCCAGCGCCCGGTCGATATCGTCGAATCCGACTTCGGTGTCGATGACGGGATGGACGAGCCCGCGACCCATCTTCTGCATCGCATCGGCCATGTTCTCCATGCGGCAGCCGAAGGAGCCAAGCAGCTTCAATTGCTGCTGGAACAGCATCATCAGGTTCATCTCTGTCGAGACGCCCGAGGTCGAGCCGCAGGTAACGAGGCGCCCGCCGCGCTTCATGCAGAGCATCGAGCCTGCCCAGGTGTCCTTGCCGACATGTTCGAAGACGACGTCGACGCCCTTCTTCTTGGTCAGCTTGCGCACCACGCCTTCGAAGCGGTCGGTGCGGTAGTTGATGACGTGATCGGCGCCGAGAGCCTTGGCCCTCTCGATCTTGTCATCGGAACCGACCGTGGTAATCACGGTGCAGCCGATCTTCTTGGCAAGCTGGATCGCCGCAGTGCCAATGCCGGAGCCGCCGGCATGAACGAGGATCGTTTCGCCGGGCTCGAGCTTGGCATTATCGAACAGCATATGCTCGACCGTGCCGAAGGTGACGGGTGCCAATGCTGCGCCGATCGCATCGACACCGGGAGGTGCGGGAACGAGCAGACGCGCCGGCAGGTTCACCTTTTCCTGCGCGAAACCATCGAGATGGAAACCATGCACGCCGGAGACATGTTCGCAGAGATTGTCTCGGCCTTCGCGGCAGGGTCGGCAGAGGCCGCAGGTGCGCGCGCCATAGATCGAAACCAGTTGACCCGGCAGAACATTGGCCACACCCGGCCCGATCGCTTCCACGACGCCTGAGGCTTCCGCGCCGATGACCAGCGGCATCTTGCGCTTGGCGAAAGCCATGCCGCGCCAGCCCCAGACGTCGATATGGTTGAGGGCCACCGCCTTGACGCGCAGCGTCACCTCACCTGAAGCGGGTGCGTCCGGTTCCGGCAGGTCGGTGATCTCAAGCTTGCGGTCATCGATCAGTTGCAAAGCGCGCATGGCAAAATCCCTCGCCTCGAAGGCGTTCGTCTCGTCTTAAATTTGTCGGGAACCGCTTAAGCCGGTTCGAGCGCCATGACAAGGCTGGCATTCTGCCCGCCGAAGCCGAAGGAGTTCGAAAGCACGGCCGAAACCTGGGCTTCCCGCTTCTTGTTCGGCACGACATCAAGCACGATCGACGGATCGGGATTGGTGTAGTTGATCGTCGGCGGCAACGTGCCCGTCAGCATCGTCTGCAGCGAGAACACCGCTTCGACCGCACCCGCTGCCGTCAGCGTATGGCCGATCATCGATTTGTTCGACGAGACGGGAATGCCGACGAGTCGTTCGCCGAAGACAGCCGACATCGCGCCGTATTCCATCTTGTCGTTTTCGGGCGTCGAGGTGCCGTGCGCATTGATGTAGCCGATGCCGCTCTCGTCGATGCCGGCGTCGGCAAGGGCCGCGCGGATCGTCGAGATAGCCGGTCCGCCGTCGGGCGAGGAGCGAGTGCGGTGGAAGCTATCGGCCTTGTCGCCGGCGCCCTTCATGATGCCGAGCACCCTGGCACCGCGGGCGACCGCCGCTTCCAGCGATTCCAGCACCAGCGTCGCCGCACCCTCGGCGATGACGAAGCCGTCGCGGTCCTTGCTGAACGGCTTGGAGGCCTTGGTCGGCGGATCGTTCTGCGTCGAAAGAGCCGACAGAAGCGAGAAGCGGATCAGCGCTTCGGCGCTGAGCGACCCATCGGTCGCAACCGTCAACGCGCGATCGGTGCGCCCCTGACGAATCGCCTCGATGCCGAGCTGGATCGCGGTGACGCCGGAAGCGCAGGCCGTCGACAGCGTCACGGGAAGGCCGCGTGTGCCGAACCGGTCGGCCAGACGCTCGGAAATCGCACCGAACAGCGCCGCCTCGTGGAAGGCCGGGTCGGGCCGCTGGCGCAGCGCGGTCAGGAAGCGCTCATAGGCGTCGCCTGGATGATCGGCGGCCGGCGAACGGTCTGCAAGTTCGAAGCGGGCGCTCCATTCCGGCTCGATCGGCGGCGCGGCAAGGAACAGCGGACCGTTGAAATCGCCTGAAAGACCTGCGTCGGCCAATGCTTCGATGGTGGTCTCGCGGGCAAAGGCATAGGAACGCTCGACGGCGTTCGGCACCGGAATTTCGATGAAATCGACGGTGCCGGCGATGCGTGTCGACAGGCCTTCGGTCGGAAAGCGGTTGATTGCGTGGATACCAGAGGTGCCCGAGGAAAGGGCCGCCCAGTTGTCCTTCAGGCCCTGGCCGAGCGAGGTGATGATGCCCATGCCGGTCACTGCGACGATCGGTCGGCCGAGATGATCTCTGTAAGCGGAAGCTGTCATATCTCTCTCCTCACGCCTCTGCGGAAAGAACGGCGACGCCCTCGCCGCGCTGATGTCCGACCGTAGTTACGACGGCCGCCTTCGTTCCCGCCTTCATCGGCGCTTCATGGGCCACGTCGAAGGGCGGAACCTTGGCCTCGGCATCGATTGCAAGGGCTGCGAGCGCCAGCCCTAGCGGGAATTGCGCTTCGATCGTGTGACCGGAAACGCCGCCGAAGCCGCGGATCGCCGCACCCGGAAGCTGATGTTCCAGCACCGCCTTTTCGCGGGCGGCGATGTCATGCATGCCGGTCGAACCGGAGAAGATCGCCATGCTCTCTGCCGGCAGCTCGGCGGCAGGCTTCAGCAGCCGTTCCATCCGCACTTCGAAATTGCCGGCAGCGCGGTTGCCGCGATCGCCTTCAACGGCGCTGATCGTCGCATAGATGTGCGCGCCGCGCTCTTCCGCGTGCTTGCGCGATTCCAGCACCAGGAAAGCGCCGGCCGAACCGGTGATCATGCCGCCGCCCTCGAGGTCCGAGCGCGACCAGAGCGGCGCCCATTCGCCGCGCGTATGCGCGCCGATTGCTTCAGTGAGCAGGATCATGTCCGGACGCTCGGCAGCAAAGGCGCCGCCGACCAGCGCATGGGTGGATTCGCCGGAGCGAATGCGCCAGAACGCCGTCTCGACGGCGGAAACACCCGACGCTTCTTCGCCCATGAAGGTCCGCGAGGAGCCAGTGACCTTGTGAACGATGGAGATATTGCCGGCAAGCAGATTGGAAAGCTGCGCCAGGAACAGCGTCGGCCTCAGCTCCGTCGTCAGCTTCTCATTGAGCAGCAGTTCGCGGTCGTTGCGCTTCAAGCCCTCGTCGACGATCAGCGTGTCGACGTTGATGTCGCGCTCGCCGCCGCCGGCCGCTACGATCATGTCCATCGTGCCGCAGGCCTCGATATTGTCCTTGAATCCGGCATCGTCGAGCGCAAGACCCGCGGCGAAGACGCCGATGCGCTGCCAGTTTTCCATCTGGCGCTGGTCGCCGCGCTTGGCAATCTGCTGCGACCAGTCGATCTCAGGCAGCGGATGCACCGGATAGGGTTTGAATTTCTCTGTCTCGACGATCGCCCTCGGCGTGCTGTCGGCCGAAAGCAGCGCGACATGCGCCTCCTTGCCGACGCCCTGACAGGTAACGATACCGACGCCTGAAATGACGACGTCGTTTGCGGCCTTGCTCATCCAACCACTCCCTGCGCTGCGATCGCTTCGAGAAGCCCGACCTCGCCGGCGCGTTTTTTCACGATATCGCCGAGCGGAACTTCGCTGAAGGGCATGGTACGCAGTTTCAGCTGCGCATCGCAGACCTTCTTGCCGCCGCTGGTGATCTTGGCTTTGGTGACCGCAAAACCCGACCCGTCATGCTCCAACACCGCCTCGATATCGAGCACGGCTTCCGGCTCGACAAAAGTGCGCATCTTGGCGCCGTCGACGGACATCAGGAAGGGCATGGCGGCAAAGTCGGAGGCGGCAAGCACCAGCATGCCGGAAGCCTGCGCCATGGTTTCGATCAGGAGCACGCCGGGAACGAGCGGCATACCGGGAAAATGGCCTTCGAAAACGGGGCTCTTGGCCGGCACGACGGATCGCGCCGTCAGCGTAGCCTTCTTCAGGTCCACCGCTTCGACGCGGTCAATCATCTGGAAATATTCCAGCAGCATTCGGATCCTCCGGCCCGGAAGGCCAAATCCGCCCGCCGGTGACGCCTAATTAGGAACGAAACCGCCCGGCCGCCATAGTCAGGGCGGCAGGGCGTTCGAAAAAGACTGATGTGTCGCTCAGGCCTTGGCCGCTTTGAGCTCGTCGATCTTGGCACAGAGGTTCTTCAGCACGAAATATTCTTCGGTGGAAACCTTGCCTTCGTTGACCTCCTGCGTCCACTTTTCGAGCGGAATCTTGATGCCGAATTCCTTGTCGATCGCAAAGACGATATCGAGGAAATCGAGGCTGTCGATACCGAGGTCGTCGATCGTATGGCTCTCCGGCGTGATCGTGGCGCGATCGATCTCGCTGGTTTCTGCAATAATGTCGGCAACTTTGTCGAATGTAGCGGTCACGCGCTGTACCTCATGAAATGACGATTTAAACCCCCTCATAGGCAAATCCTTTTCAAAAGCCAATGCTTTCGTCCGGGCGTCGCGGCAATTTGACAATAAGGTGTTGCCTAAACAGCAATGGAACGCCGGCGAGTGCTGGCGCCGAAAACAGGATGCGGCTGTCCAACATCCGCACCGGTCTTTGACCTGAATCAAATTATGCGCGCCGGCATTTGATAATCCTCAAGCTGGGCTGGAAGGAATTGCGATCGCGTTCCAGCATGTCCGGCTATTTGAAGGATCGCGACGATCGACGTTGCCAGCATTGAGATTTTTGAAACAGGCACGCCCGTTGCACGTCCTTCCCGCCAGGCGCGGCACGGCGTCGTCTGCGGTCCGACGCCGAATTCAGGTTCACGCGCTGATCCGGGATCAACGCGTGATGACGACGCGGGTATTGGCAAGACCTGCCTGCCGTGCCAGTGAGAAGAACTCGGCCGCATTGTCGGGATGCAAGCGAACGCAGCCATGCGAGGCCGGTGTGCCGAGACGCTTCAGATCGAAGGTAGCATGAACGGCGTAACCGCCGTTGAAAAATACAGCATACGGCATCGGCGCATTGTCGTATTTGCGCGAACGGTGATCGCGCGATAGCCATTTGGCGCTCCAGGAGCCGGTGGGCGTGACATAACCATTGCGCGCGGTCGAAACCTTCCAGCGATATTTGACAAAGCCGTCCTCGGTGACGGTCATGGTCTGTTTGCCGATGCTGATATTGGCAACCAGCGTTGCTGCTTCAGCGGCAACCGGAGAAAACTGCAGCAATAAGCTTACCGCCGCGGCGGCAAAAATCGTCTTCATGATAATCCCTCTTCGCACCCGCGCATTTGATTGCGCCCTCACGCCAGAGAGACTACGACGATACTTGATTATATAGCTTTAACCCGAATGGTAATCACAATTCTAACAGGGCAATGACGGATTTGAGCGCCGCAGGACGGCCGCTCCGCCTCACTGAAGCTTGCGCGCCGCCGGCCTCTGCTTGAGCTGCTGATAGGCCTTGTTCATCCTTTCGCGGATGGAGGCCATGGTGCCGAGATTATGGCCGCAAGCCGCGCAGCTTATGATATCCGTCTCCCGGATCTCCGGACGCTCGAATTTCATCTTGGTGCTTTTGCACTTCGGGCACGGTAGTTCAATCTGAACTGTCATCGCTCTGCTTCCGGTCTGATGGAGATATGAGGCGTTTCGCATAAACGTTTGGGAGGGGACTGTCCACTGGGGCGTGAGCTCTACCGCAAGCCCCTCACAGAAAGCACAAAAACAATCCGAACGTCACGCCGGCAAGCACCATGCAGCTCGCCTGATACACTGAGACCCCGTCTTCGATGTCGCCGGATGTCGCGACATCGCGTCCGGGATTGTTGATCATCGGCTCGGTAACGAGCACACCGCCATAGATGCGCGGTCCTGCGAGCTGGACATTCAGCGCACCAGCCATTGCCGCTTCCGGCCGGCCGGAATTCGGCGAACGGTGCAAGCCGCCGTCGCGCATAGCCACCCGGATCGCCTCGCGGCAGGCGCTGGTGCCGCGCCGGATCCAGGCGCCTGCAGCAATCAGCAGGATCGAAAGGCGCGCGGCCGGCCAGTTGGCGAGATCGTCGAGCCGAGCGGCCGCCCAGCCGAAATCGATATATTTTTCCGATCTATGGCCGATCATCGAGTCCGCCGTGTTCAGCATCTTGTAAGCGAAAAGCCCTGGCAGGCCGAAGATAGCGTACCAAATCGCCGGCGCGACGACGCCATCGGAGAAGTTCTCGGCAAGGCTTTCGATCGCAGCACGGCAGACGGCCGGCTCATCCAGCGTCTCGGGATCGCGCCCGACAATGCGGGAGACGGCGGCCCGTCCACCGGCAAGCCCCTCCTCGCGCAGGGCGACGGCAACGGCAGCGACATGGTCGGCAAGGCTCTTCTGCGCCAGAAAGACCGCCACCAGTCCGGTCTCCAGCAGGATGCCGCCGAGGCCGAACAGCGCGAAAAACCGGTTGAACACGAAGCCGGCCGCCACAGCGAGCAGCAGCAGCGCCAGTATGGCGGCAACGCCGTTCATCCGCCGTTGATGCCCCGTAAGGCTTGAAGGATTGAGCTGCTGGTCGGCATAGGAGATCACCGCTCCAAAAATCGCGACAGGATGCGGCACGCGCGACCAGAGCCATTGCGGATCGCCGACAATCCGGTCGAGCAGCAGCGCCAAAAGCAGCACGAGAAGGTTTAGGTCGATCGTCATCGCTCAAATCTCTGAAGGACTTCGCCAAGCCGCCGGTCCGCCGCCGGATCGGGCGCCAGCCCGAAACGCAGCCATTCGGGGGCATAGTCGAACTTGCGGACGAGAATATGATGCCGGCAGAGATGCGTGTAAATCTCGCTCGCCCTGGCATCGTCGACAAGGGCAAACAACCCTGTTCCCCCTGCGATCCGGAGGCCGACCCCGCCCAGCACCGCACGAAGCCCGGCGCTGCGTTCATCGATAAGCCGGCGGATGGAAGAAACGTCCGAACGCAGAAGCGAGCCTGCTATCGAAAGCGCCGGCCCGGAAACCGCCCAGGGCCCGAGCCACTCCTCGAAACGCTTGAGAATGTCGTCACGTGCGATCACGAAGCCGAGCCGCAGGCCGGCGAGCCCAAAAAACTTGCCGAAAGAGCGAAAGATCACCAGGTTTGAGAGCCTCTGCGCGACGCCCGCAAGACTCAGCGCTGGATCGGCATCGCCGAACGCCTCGTCAACAACGAGAAGCCCATTGACCGCCTTCATCCTCTCGTGCAGTCCGATCAGCGTCTCGTTCGGCCATGTCAGCCCATCGGGATTGTTCGGATTGACGACGACGGCAAGCCGATGCTCGGTTCCGATCGCAGCGACATCATCGACGGTCTCGACGGCAAAACCGGCCGAAATAAAGGCGCGCGCATACTCGCCATAGGTCGGCGCCACGACGGCGACCCTGGCGCCCTCACCCTTTGTCAGCAACCGCGGCAGAAGCTGGATCACCGATTGCGTTCCGGGCACCGGCAGCGGCAGGATCTGGCCGCTCCCATAGTAATCGCGCGCCGCCCGCCTTGCCTCATCGGCCAGATAACTGTCCGGCAAGCGGTGCCAGGCCCTTGTCGGGATTTCTGGCAGGGCAGCCGGGCACGGGTTAATGCCGGTGGAAAGGTCGAGCCAGTCCTCCGGCCTGCCGCCAAAGGCGGCAGCAGCGGCGGTAACTTCGCCACCATGGACGATCGGCGCGCTCACGCGGCAATCCCGGCGAGATCGATCAGATGCATGTAGGAACCCGCAACCTGCCCGCGCCGGAGCCCCGCCCGGCCGAGATCGGTTCCGATCGCATCCCGGACCTGAAACAGCCGTTCGCCCTCGCCTTCGGAAATGAGGGTCGAATAGTGGAACTCATGCGCCGTCATCGCCCGCTGAAAGATTGCACCGTCGAGCGGCATGACGTGGCGATAACCGAGATGGCGTTTGCGCGCGGCATAGCTGGTGACGACGGGCAGCAGGCCGAGCATCTCGTGACGCTTCCCCTCTGCGTCAATCAGCCCTTCGCCGAGCACCATATAGCCGCCGCACTCGCCATAGATCCGGATGCCGCGCGCCGCCGCATCGAGGAGGGCGGCGCGGAAATTGGGCGCTTGGGAGAGCGTTCCGGCATGCAGCTCGGGATAACCCCCGGGCAGATAGATCGCATCGGCGTCGGCAGCAGGCGCCTCGTCGGCAAGCGGCGAGAAGAAGGAAATCGAAGCCCCCCGCCGCCGCCAGCCAAGCAGCATATGTTCATAGGAGAAGGCGAAAGCGATATCGCGGGCCACTGCAATGCGACTGCCGAGCGGCGGCAGACGATCGATATTGGCAGCCGACGGTCGGTTGAGGCCCTGCCTCGCGATGCGCAGCAGAAACTCGAAATTGCATTCCTCGGAGACGGCATCCGCCGCATGCTCGATGAAACCTTCGAGGCTCGGATGTTCACAGGCCTGAACAAGGCCGAGATGGCGATCCGGCAAGGCAAGCGCCTTGTCGCTGCCGATCACGGCGATCACCGGCATCCGGATCACCTCGAGCGCCTGACGCAGCATCGCCTCGTGCCGTTCGCTGCCGACCTTGTTGAGGATGACGCCGGCAACGCGGACATCGGCGCGGAAACCGGCAAAACCCGCCACCAGCGGCGCTATCGATTGCGACATGCGCGAAGCGTCGACGACCAGCACCACGGAAAGGCCGAGCTGGGCCGCCAGATCCGCTGCCGTCCCCTTGCCGTCGGCCGCCCCATCGAACAGTCCCATCATCGCCTCGACGACGAGAATGCGGTCGCCGGAGCGATGCAGCGTCGCATTGGCCGAGATCAGCTCCGGCCGCATCGCCCAGGGGTCGAAGTTCAGGCAAGGCGTGCCGCTTGCCGCCGCATGGAAGGCGGGATCGATATAGTCGGGGCCGGCCTTGCCCGGCGCGACCACGATGCCGCGCCGGCGAAGCGCCCTCAGGAGCCCAAGCGTCACCGTCGTCTTGCCGGCACCGGAGGAAGGAGCTGCGATCAGGAGGCCGCTCATGCCCGCACCTGGCCGGACTGGCGGAACGGATCAGGCTGCAAGCGTCGTCCGGCGAGAGCGCCGACCCAGTCGAGCGAGGCCCGCAGCCGCACCACCTCCCCGACGACGACCACCGCCGGCGGCTCGAGACCGGAGGCGGTAACAGCCTCGGTCGCCTGCCCGAGCGTCGTCTCCAGCACCTGCTGCGCGCCGGTCGCCGCATTGCAGACGAAAGCTACAGCCTCGGACGGCGAGCGGCCCGACGCAATGAGATTGGCGCTGATCTGGGCGATATGCTTCATCGCCATATACATGACGATCACGGGCGAACCCTTGCCGATCGCTTCCCAGTCGATTCTGTCGGGCACGATGCCGGAGGAATCATGGCCGGTGAGAAACGTCACCGCATGATTGATCTCGCGATGGGTCACCGGAATGCCGGCATAGGCAAGCCCGCCGATACCGGCGGTGATCCCCGGCACGATGCGGAAAGGGATATTGTGCTCGACCAGCGTCAGCGCCTCCTCGCCGCCGCGCCCGAAGACGAAGGGATCGCCACCCTTCAGCCGCAGCACCCGCTTGCCGGTGTGCGCCAATTCCACCAGGCGCAACGAAATATCCCGCTGCTTGGCCGAGGGTTTGCCGCCGCGTTTGCCGGCATATTCGAGTTCTGCGCCGGGGTGCGCGAGCCTCAGACAGTCCTCATTGACCAACGCATCATGGACGATCACATCGGCCTCGGCGAGCCCCTTGGCGGCCAAGAGCGTCAGCAGACCCGGATCACCCGGACCGGCCCCGACGAGCCAGACGCTGCCCGGCTCCAACGCCGGCAAATGAGAGAAAGCGCTATTCGACATTTTGTTGATCTAGGCCCAGCGAGGCCCAAGGTCAACGCCGCCCGCGCCACCTCACTGGAAGTTGCTGAGATGACGATGACTCACTTTGCAAACAAGCTGATTCAATATCGCAAGAAAGCGACACAACAGCGTGAATATATTATAATATACCCAAACGAGACCGCCCGCTGCACCGACTGCTGACAAAGTCGTCCAACTCCTCTTCCTGCTGCAATCAGCCTTCAAGGCCCTCAGCCGCGAAGCAGCGTATCGCGGATCAGCTTTAGGACCTTTTCCGACTCGATCCCTGTGGTGACGATTTGGCTGGGCCGATCATCCCAATCGCCGGGCGGGAAGCGGCGGCCATCCGGCTTGACGATCGTCTGACCGTCGGCAATGCCGCCGCAGACGACGCGCACCGCCCCCGATATCGACGAGAACAGTTCCGGCGCCACGACGTAGACTGCGGCGCAGCTGTCATGCACCATCATGCCGTCCTCGACCGCATGCTTGTAGAAGTCGATATAGGACTGCGAGAGTGCATCGAGCAATTTCACCGCACTATCTCCCTCGGCCGCCATCCTGCCGAGATAGCTGCGGCTCATCGTGGTGATCGAGGTGACATCAAGGCCGATGACTGCGACCTTCCAAGGCGCTGTCATGACAATGTCGGCGGCCTCAGGATCGCCGTGAATATTGGCCTCGGCGACCGGCGAGACATTGCCGGGCACATAGAAGTTGCCACCCATGATGACGACGTCCTTGACCAGGGTCGCAATCTCGGGATCCTCCTTCAGCGCCATCGCCAGATTGGTCATCCGTCCGACCGCGACCAGACGCACCTCGCCAGGATTGGCACGCACAGTGTCGATGATGAAGCGGTGCGCCGGGCGCGGATCGAGCGGCAGGTCGATCGCTGCGGGCACCTCGATATCGCCGAGGCCGTTGTCGCCATGCACCATGGAAGGCCATTCCCGCTCGGCGCGCGAGGCATCGATGGTGACGCTGGCGCCTTTGGCGACCGGCGCGGGAATATTCCACTCGCGCTTGAGGAAGAGCGCATTGCGCGTCGTCGTCTCCACCGATGCATTGCCAAAGACCGTGGTGATGCCGATCAGATCGATTTCGGGATGGCGATGTAGGAAGAGAAGCGCCATGGCGTCGTCAACGCCCGGGTCAGTGTCATAAATGACCTTGTGCATAATATATCCTCTAAATGTGAATCGCGAGCCTGCCGGTTGGCGCCGCGAATTGCCGCCACCATAGCGACCGTCAGGCTTTCTGCAACCCGCCTCGGGCGACTGCCGCCGTCGCCTGCGCCGACTTGATTTTGCCAAGCACCAGTTCGGCATCGTCGCCGATCGCAGCAAGCGCCGCCGATTCCGCAACGCCATGGCAGCCGACGCGAGCAAAGACGACGGCCGATGGATTTCTGAGCCGCGGCGTTTCCCGCTCCAGCCGAGGAGCGTCGAAGAATCGGGCCGGCACGGCAAAATGCCTGGCGACTGACCAGATTGCCGCCTCCTGCCGGCGGCTGCCTATGGAAGCGACGGCGGCGAGTTCATCCGCGCCGATACCCGCAGCCTTGAGCGCCTCAAAGGCGAGCGCCAACACCTCCGGAGGCTGTGCCCCACGCTCGCAGCCAAGACCGAGCACATGGCGCCGTGTGGGATTGAAAGAAATGTCGCTCATGGAAGCAGCCGATTGTGCCGTTGCTGTGTCCTTGCAGCCATTGCAGCTTGGAGAGGGAAATGCAACAAGGCGGGCTGAAAGCCCTTCTGGAATAGCATCTTGCCTGACATTGCCCTCCATCTGCTTCTGCTGCTCTGCGCGGCTGCCTTCTTTGCCGGTTTCGTCGATGCAATTGCCGGCGGCGGCGGTCTCATCACCGTTCCCGCCATGTTGATCGCCGGCATCCCGCCGCTGCAGACGCTCGGAACCAACAAGGTGCAATCGATCTTCGGCGCAGCTTCCGCGACGCTCGCCTATGCCCGCAAGGGCCATGTGGAGCTTTCCGAACAGCTGCCGATGGCGCTGATGGCCCTCATGGGCGGGGCACTCGGCGCCGCTCTTGCGACGATCGTCCCAGGCCAGGTGCTTCAAGCGATCATGCCTGTGCTGCTGCTGGCAATCGCAATCTTCTTTGCCGTCAAGCCGAACCTCAACGATCTTGACAAACACCGCCTCATCACGCCCTTCGCCTTCGGCCTGACGCTGGTGCCGGCCATCGGCTTCTACGACGGCGTCTTCGGCCCCGGCACCGGCTCTTTCTTCATGCTCGCCTTCGTCACCCTCGCCGGCTTCGGCGTGCTGAAGGCGACGGCCCACACCAAACTTTTGAACTTCGGCTCGAATTTCGGTGCACTGATCGTCTTCGCAAGCTTCGGCGCGATCCTCTGGAAGATCGGCCTGCTGATGGGCGTCTGCCAATTCCTCGGCGCACAAGTGGGCTCACGGCTTGCCATGCGCATCGGCGCAAAGCTGATCAAGCCGCTGCTCGTGATCGTCTGCGTCGCTTTGGCGGTCAAGCTGCTCGCCGATCCGGCAAATCCCCTGCGGATCTGGCTCGGCGTTTAGTCGCAAAGCACCTGACCTCAGAACTCCACGCCCGGCTGCCCTTTGATGCCGGAACGAAACGGGTGTTTGACGAGTTCCATCTCCGTCACCAGATCGGCGATCTCGATCAGCTCTTCCTTGGCGTTGCGTCCTGTCAGCACGACATGCGTCATGGCGGGTTTCTCATTCTTCAGGAAGGCGACGACATCGTTGATGTCGAGATAATCGTAGCGCAGCGCGATGTTGATCTCGTCGAGCAGCACCATGGAATTGCGTTCGTCGCGGATCAACTCCTTGGCCTTTTCCCAGGCCGCCGAGGCGGCGGCGATGTCGCGGGCCCGGTCCTGCGTTTCCCAGGTGAAGCCCTCGCCCATCGTGTGGAACTGGCAGAGATCGGAAAAATGCTTCTCGATCAGGTCGCGCTCGCCGGTCCACATCGCGCCCTTGATGAACTGCACGACGGCTGACGGCTTGCCGTGCGCGATGTGGCGGAAGATCATGCCGAATGCGGCTGACGACTTGCCCTTGCCCTTGCCGGTATGGACGATGATCAAGCCCTTGCCGTCCGTCTTGGTCGCCATGATCTTGTCGCGCGCAGCCTTCTTCTTCGCCATCTTCTCGGCGTGGCGCGCATCATCCTTGGCCGCTTCGTTTTCCAGGATCTCGTCGCTCATCAGTGCACCTCATTCAGTTGCGTGGCTGCGAGGTCGAACCGGGCCGAATTGCTGCGCGGCGTCCAGAGCCCGCGATCGATCGCTTCGCGCAGCCGCTCTCGCATCTCGTCGAATGCCGCCGGGTTCTTCTCGATCATGAAGTCACGCACGCCTGGATCGGCGACGAAGGCCCGAAAGACCGCCTCGAAATGATGCGCGCCGACCGCGCCCGTCGTCGCCGCGAAGGCGAAGAGATAATCGACGGTGGCGGCGATCTCGGCCGCTCCCTTGTAGCCATGGCGCATGACGCCCGTTATCCATTTTGGATTGACCACGCGCCCGCGCACGACGCGGCCGATTTCCTCTTCGAGCGCGCGGATCACCGGTCGTTCGGGCCTGGAATGATCGTTATGATAGATTGCGGGGCGTTTACCGGCGAGTTCCTCGGCCGCCGCCGCCATGCCGCCTTCGAACTGGTAGTAGTCGTCACTGTCGAGCAGGTCATGCTCGCGATTGTCCTGGTTCTGAATGACGGCTTGCACAGAGCGCAACCGTTCCTCGAAAAGGCCGCGTTCGGCCCTGCCTTCCTCGCCGGCGCCATAGGCATAACTTCCCCAAACGAGATAGGCCTCGGCAAGATCGGCACGCCGCTCCCAGCCCTTTTCATCGATCAGTGCCTGCAACCCCGCGCCATAGGCGCCCGGTTTCGAGCCGAAGATGCGATAGCCCGCCCGCTTCGCCGCCGTCTTCTCATCGAGCCCAGCCGCGGCGAGCCGCGCGGTCTCGCCGCGCATTCGCCCGGCAATCGGATTATCCGCCGCGTCCTCTTCGAGCGCGCCGACAGCGCGGATCGCCTTGTCGAACAGCGCGATCTGCTCGGGGAAGGCGTCGCGGAAGAAACCGGATATGCGCAGCGTCACGTCAACCCGCGGTCGCCGCAGCAGAGCCGGCGGAATGATTTCGTAGCCGGTGACGCGCCGTGAGGCCATGTCCCAGACCGGCTTGACGCCGATCAGCGCTAAGGCCTGAGCAATATCATCGCCGCCGGTGCGCATGTTGGACGTGCCCCAGGCTGTCAGCCCGAAGGAGACAGGCCATTCGCCGTGATCCTGCACGTATCGGCGGATCAGCAGTTCCGCGGATTTCTTGCCGAGTTCGTAAGCAGCCGGTGTCGGCACCGCCCGGCTGTCGACAGAGTAGAAATTCCGCCCGGTTGGCAAGACATCCGGCCGTCCGCGCGTCGGCGCACCGGATGGGCCGGGCGGCACGAAACGGCCGTCGAGGCCCCGGAGCAGGCTGGCGATCTCGGCCGGACCACAGGCAAGGATGGATGGCTTGAGACGCGCTTCGATTTCGTCCAGCACGGCTCTGGTTTGGACCCAGAGGGTTGGGCACGCCATTTCACCGGAAACGAGCTTGGCGGCGAGCAGTTCAATGCGCTCGACGGTGTCACCGTTACTGCGCCAGGGGGCTTCGAGGATATCTGCGAGGACAGCCGGACGCGGGCCAGCCCAAAGAGTCGCCATATCGCAATCGAGTGGGTCGAACGGACGCTGAAGCGCGCGACTCCCCTTCTCCCCGGCGGGGAGAAGGTGGCCCGAAGGGTCGGATGAGGGGACCGCAGACTCCGCCTCGCTTGCGCTCAGCCGCTCGCTCCTACCGTCGCTCGCCCCCTCATCTGTCCTAACGGACATCTTCTCCCCGCTGGGGAGAAGGGGGAAACTCAACCCAGCATCCCCCGCAATCGCCCGCTGCAAACTCGCATCGCCACCCTCTCCGAGCCCGCGCGGTACCCGCGCCAGCGCCGCGGTGAGATCCGTCAGCAACCGCCCCTCCGGCGACACGCCGAAGACATGCAGCCCATCACGGATCTGCATCTCCTTCAGATCGCAAAGATAGGCGTCGAGCTTCTTCAGCGCCTCACCTTCGCTCTCGCCTTTCGCAATCCCGGCATCCCGATCCAGCCCGATATCGGTGACGAGATCGAGGATCTGGCGGCTGAGCAGCCGAATGCGGCGGGGATCGCCGCCCGAAGCTTCGTAATATTCATCGACCAGCGCCTCCAGATCCTTGAGCGGCCCATAGCTCTCGGCCCGCGTCAAAGGCGGCGTCAGGTGATCGATAACGACTGCGGCGGTGCGGCGCTTGGCCTGGGTGCCCTCGCCCGGATCATTGACGATAAAGGGATAAAGATGCGGCAGCGGTCCAAGGATCGCTTCCGGGTAGCACGTCTCCGACAGCGCCAGCGCCTTACCCGGCAGCCATTCAAGATTGCCATGCTTGCCCATGTGAATGACGGCATCGGCGCCATATTCGCGCCGCAGGAAAGCATAGAACGCGATATAGCCATGCGGCGGCACGAGATCCGGCGAATGGTAGCTGTCCTTTGGATCGATATTGTAGCCGCGCGCCGGCTGGATGCCGATAAGGACACCGCCGAAGCGGGCGAAAGGCAGGGCGAAGACGCCATCGCGAAAATAGGGATCTTTCTCTGGCTCGCCCCAGCGGGCCGTCACCTCCTCTTGAATCTTTTTGGGAAGAGATTCCAGGAAATCTTTGTAGCGACTGAGCGAAAGGGCCTCGCGGATAAGCCGGCCGTCATGTCCCGAATTGGTCGGCCCCTCCATCAGATGTTGGATCAGCGCGTCACCATCGGCCGGAAGATCGGCGACTGGATAACCCGCGGCCGCCATTGCCCGAAGCACCTCGATGCTGCCGGCCGGCGTGTCGAGCCCGACGCCGTTGCCGAGCCGGCCGTCGCGGTTTGGATAATTGGCCATCACGAGAGCGATGCGCCTCCTATTGGCTGGCGTCCCGCGCAGCCGCGCCCAGTTGGCGGCCAGTTCCGCCGTGTAGCGCACCCGGCCGGCATCTGGCACGCTGGCGACGATGTTCGCCTCGACAGCCGCGTCGTAACGCGCCGCCGTCTTAAAGGAAACCGCCCGGGCCAATATTCGCCCATCGACTTCAGGCAGCGCCACATTCATGCCGAGGTCGCGCGCCGACAGACCCTGCGACGAAGCCACCCAGGCCTCCCTCGACGAAGCCGACAGGATTGCCTGCAGCACGACGGCGCCATCCGCCTCCAGCACCGTCGGTTGCCGGTCCGCGCCCGGTGCGGAGACTGCAAAGCCCGTTGTGTTGATGACGACATCCGGTTTCAACGCCGAAAACACGCTCTCGAGAACGCCTGTCGAAACGGGATCCTTTAGGCTGTAGGCAAAGACCGGCAGCGGCCGCAGGCCAAGCGCGGCCAGGGCCTCGATCAGCGCCTCGACCGGCCCCGTCTCGCCGCTCTGGACCAGGGCACGGTAGAAGCTGATGGCGACGATGGGGGACGTGGGTTCGAATTCCATCTCTTCTGTCGAGCTTGGTGTCCCACGCTTGACGGACGACGTTGGCGCGACATGCGAACCGACGACCCGCCGCCACTCCTCGACCCCGATCGCCCCTCGCCCCGGCCACCAGATGCCCGCCTTCATCAGCGGCACTGCCGGCGCCGGCTTCTCCGCCCCTGACAGCATCGCCGAAGCATAGGCGAGAAAATCCCGCGCATTGGTGTCGCCGCCTTCGATCAGGTAGGCCCACAGCCCGTTGAGATCGTCGAGGTCAACATTGGAGAAAGGAACCAGCCCGGCATCCGGCTTGGCATCGCCAGGCAATACCGCAATTTTCACGCCATTCCGGGCAGCAACGGCGTGCAGCGCCTCCAGCGCATAATGGAAATAGCTGGCGCCGCCGAGCGCACGCACGACGATCAACTTGGCGTGCCGGGCCGTTCGCTCGACATAGGTATCGACCGACATTGGATGCTTGAGGCTCATCAGATTCGCGAGCCTCAGCGAATGCGGCATCCCTTCACACTCGTGATAGGCGGCAGCAATCGCGGCGAGTTCGGTGTCGGCAGCCGAAAGAAACAGTATATCGCCGGGCGACTGGCCGAGGTCGATCGCCTCCTCGCCGTCGCTGATCGTTCCCTGCTGGGCAAGAAGCAGATGCATCGATTATCCCTGAACGAGCGCTTCGATCGTCTTGCGTACCGCGTCCTCGTTCATTTCATGCAAGCCGATGACGACGAGGCGCGTGCGGCGCGCCTCGTCCGCTGCCCAGGCGCGGTCGAAATACTGGTCGATGCGGCTGCCGACGGCCTGCAGTTGCAGGCGCATGGGCTTGCCCGAGACGTCGATGAAGCCTTTGAGGCGCAGCACATCATGCTCGGCGATGATGCCCTTCAGCTTCTCGACAAAGCCCGTCGGATCGGAAACAGCGCCGAGTTCGACAACGAAGCTTTCGAATTCGTCGTGGTCGTGTGGCGCCCCCTCCTCGTGCTCCAGCTCGTGATGGGACTTGCGGTTGGCGATATCGTCTTCCGTGCCGATGCCGAGGCCGAGCAGCACGCCTGCCGGCACCTCGCCATTCCTGGCTTCGATCATGACCGGCTTGCGGGCAATGCGGGAGGCGACTTCGCTCTTCACGCGGTCAAGGCCATCGCCATCGATCAGGTCGGTCTTGTTGAGCACGATGAGATCGGCGCATGTGAGCTGGTCTTCGAACAGCTCCTCGATCGGGCTCTCATGATCGAGCGAGTCGTCCTCGCTGCGCGCCGCCTCGACTGCATCATGGTCGTCGGCGAAACGGCCGGCGGCAACGGCCGCACTGTCGACGACCGTAATGACGCCGTCGACGGTCACCTGGGTGCGGATATCAGGCCAGTTGAAGGCGGCGACCAGCGGCTGCGGCAGGGCGAGGCCGGAGGTTTCGATGACGATATGGTCGGGCCGCTGTTCGCGCTCCAGCAGCTTCGTCATCGTTGGAATGAAATCGTCGGCGACGGTGCAGCAGATGCAGCCATTGGTGAGCTCGATAATGTCGTCCTCGCTGCAATTCTCCGCGCCGCAGCCCTTCAGGACCTCGCCATCGACACCGAGATCGCCGAACTCGTTGATGATAAGCGCAATCTTTTTGCCGCCGGAATTGGTGAGCAGGTTGCGGATCATCGTCGTCTTGCCGGCGCCGAGGAAGCCGGTGATGACGGTTGCGGGGATTTTCTGCTGGTTCATGGAACTTCAACCCTTCATTTTCAGCGGCAGACCGGCCGCGATGAAATAGACCTCGTCGGCCTTCGCCGCGATTGTTTGGTGCAGCCGTCCGGCATGATCGCGAAAATCGCGCGCCATGCGATTGTCAGGCACGATGCCGAGACCAACCTCGTTGGAAACGAAGACGAGTTGCGCCTTGGCGCCGGGGAGGAAATCGGCGAGCGCGGCAAATTCCACAGCCATCTCGCGCTCCGCCATCATCAGGTTGGTCACCCAGAGCGTCAGGCAATCGACAAGCACAATGCGTCCCTCGCCATCGATGGCGGCAAGCACGCCGAAAAGATCGAGCGGCTCCTCATGCGTCATCCAGGAAGGGCCGCGATCGGTCCTGTGCTGGGCAATACGCTTCTGCATCTCCTCGTCCCAGGCACGGCCGGTGGCGAGATAGTGGCGCTCGAGGCCGCTTGCCATAACGAGATTTTCGGCGAAACGGGATTTGCCGGAGCGTGCCCCGCCGAGGATGAGCGTGGTGGTCATGCCCGAATATTCCTCTGAGGAGGCGTGCCGCTGCAGCTTGTTCTAGTTTTAACTTTATGAGCCACGGTAGCCAAAACTTTGCTTGGGAAAGCCGCGCCACCCCATTCACTTCCCTCATTCCTGTGCTTGTCACAGGAATCCAGCGTGCCCAAGTCCTTGGGCACGGAAGGCTCATTCGTTGCCTGCGCATAATTAATCACGGCGCGGACGGGCCGTGGCCGGATTCCTGTGACAAGCACAGGAATGAGGGAGGAAAGGAAGGCGCGTAATACGCAGACATAACCTGAAGGCGACGAACCGGCACCTCTCATACGCACCACCAGAGGCGGCGCTAGCTTCGTTCTTTCAGCCAAAACAACCTCCGTGCTGGCAGCGGGTCTCTTGCCCAGGTTTGGGCTGTTCGCCCGGCACGGAAGGCAGGTCTCCTGGCTCGTGGTTATCGGCGGCGATCGGGGGCGAACCGGAAGCCCGGTCGCCCCTGATCGTGCCAGCGGATCTGCCTCGCCTTCCCGGCTGCCTCGGTGAAAAGGTGGACGATTCGTAGAGTTAGAGGCGTCCGACCCCGGTTGATCACCATGCATTTCCAGTGGCTTTTCCGGCATGTCGCCCATCCCGCCCGCCTGCACTATTGCGGTTAGGCCGGAAGAGGTCCGATGCCGGATGGAAGACCCTGACCGCTCTACAGTCGCGGGGTCGGCTGTGATGAAGGCGCCCGATGTGGGTCCGCCCCGTCACATTCCCTTTTCATCCGGAAGGCGAAATGCCGATCCGGAACCATCCGTTATTCCTCAGATGGTTAGGCAAGCCGGCGGGTGAAGTCAACCGACCTTCGCCACCGCCTTCCCGCTGGACTGCGCGAAAGGCCGGCCAACACCACTGACCCCACCGGAAATATCGTCTTTTATCAGCGGCTTACGTCATGAATATTTGATGTGACCGTCGGCTTTTCGCCGCAATTGCGTTGCAAGGCGACTGCACCCCCGCCCTTGACCCGGCCTCTCCTCGCCTAGTTGTCTAGCCATGCTTATGAAATTGGATCGGCGCCGCCTGAGCGCGCTGCGTGTTTTCTTCGATCCGGGGCGACTGCGCGCCCTGACGCGCCGCAGCGAAGTCGGCCTGTCCCTGGCCGGCGCCGTCGTCGGCATCGCCTCGGGCCTTGCCGTGACCGGCATGAGCTATGTCTCCAGCGAACTGCACCAGCTTGTTTTCGGCATCGCCGACAGCGAACGGCTGAGCGCGTCGGTAATCCAGGACAAGATGCTGCTGCTCACCGCCCCCGTCATAGGCGGCGCCCTGCTCGGCCTGCTGCTCCTGGTGCTCGCCAAACGGCGCAAGAAACCCATGGTCGACCCGATCGAGGCGAATGCTCTGCATGGCGGCCGCCTCTCCCTCACCGATAGCATCATCGTTGCCGTACAGAACCTGATCTCCAACGGCTTCGGCGCCTCCGTCGGCCTGGAGGCCGGCTATACCCAGCTCGCCGCCGGCATTGCCTCCAAATTCGGCCTGAAGCTGCAGCTGCGCCGCTCGGACCTGCGCATCCTCGTCGGTTGCGGCGCGGCCGGCGCCATTGCCGCCGCCTTCAACGCGCCGCTGACGGGCGGCTTCTACGCCTTCGAGCTGATCATCGGCACCTACACCATCGTATCGTTAACCCCGGTTGTGGTCTCTGCCCTCGTTTCGACCCTCATCGCAAGGCTGCTTGCCGAGGGCGATTTCACCATCGATATCGGCAGCTTCGGCTCGGTCGTGCCGGCCGATTATGTCCCGGCGCTGCTGCTCGGCGTCTTCTGCGCCGGCGTTGGCATTCTCCTCATGCAGGGCGTGGCCTTCATTGAGGAGGTGGCGCGCAAAAGCTCGATCGCTCCGCCCTTTCGCCCGGCGCTCGGCGGCATCATCGTCGGGCTTCTCGCGATGATCTCGCCGCAGGTCCTTTCGGCCGGCCACGGGGCGCTGCATCTCAACTTGTCCCGCGACGTGGCGATCCCGGCGCTGATCGGTCTCTTTCTCCTGAAATCGCTGGCTTCGGCAATCTCGATCGGTTCTGGCTTCAGGGGTGGTCTGTTCTTCGCCTCGCTGTTCATGGGCGCCCTGCTGGGCAAGCTCTTTGCTTATTGCGGCCCCTATTTTGCCGATGCGACATTGACGCCGGTTATTTATGCTGTGGTCGGGATGAGTTCCCTGGCGGTCGCCGTCATTGGCGGGCCGCTGACGATGACCTTTCTGGCGCTCGAAATCACCGGCGATTTCCCGATCACGGCACTGGTTCTTGCGGCCGTCATCACCTCCTCGCTCGTCGTGCGCTCGACCTTCGGCTACTCCTTCGCCACATGGCGTTTCCATCTGCGCGGCGAGAGCATCCGCAGCGCCCACGACGTCGGCTGGATCCGCAATCTCACCGTGAACAAGCTGATGCGCGCCGACGTGAAGACGGCAAGGGCCGATATCTCGCTGGAAGACTTCAAGAGGGCCTTCCCGATCGGCTCGACCCAGCGCGTCATTCTCGTCGACGAGAACGATAAATATGCTGGCCTCGTACTAGTCCCGGAGATCTACGCTAACCCGACCGACGTTCAGGACGAGGGCCAGACGCTTGCCGATTTCGTCCGCTATCGCAATGATTTCCTGCAGCCGCAGATGAATGCCAAACAGGCGGCGGCGATCTTCGACAAGAGCGAAAGCGAAGCGCTCGCCGTCGTCAACAATCTGATCGAGCGCAAGGTCGTGGGACAGCTCAGCGAAAGCCACACGCTGCGCCGCTACAGCGAGGAACTCGACCGGCGCCGCCGCGAGGTGTCGGGCGAGATCTGAGCGAGCCTAAGAAGCGGCGCCGGCGAGCCTGTAAACGTCGGCTCTCTTCGAGACGCCGCGCAGCTCGAAAGCGCCGAGATAGTCGCAGGGCACAGCGCAGGTCGCTGCGAAGCTTTCCGACAGCAGCAGGGGCTGCTCAAGCGTTCCGCACAGCTTCTCGAGCCGCGACGCCTCGTTGACCGCCCTGCCGATCACGGTGAAGTCCAGCCGGCCTTGAGCGCCGACATTTCCGTAGAAAACCTCGCCGAGATGCAAGACGACATCAATCCCGATATCGGGGCCGCTATTCAGCATTCGCTCGCGATTGAGCTCCTCGTTTGCCCTCAACAGGTTCTGTGCCGAAGCCAATGCGGCCTTGCAGGCCTTTTGCGGATTCTCGGCGTCCGTCGGAAAGATTGCCAGCACGCTATCGCCCATGAACTTGAGGATCTCGCCGGAATTTTCCTCGACGTGCCGGTCGATCAGCTCGAAGTGCTCGTTGAGAAAGCCGACGATCTCCCCCGGCTGATACGCCTCGGTCAGCGCCGTGAAGTTGCGGAGGTCGGCAAGCAGGATGGCGGCGTCGATGGAGCCGCCCATTCCCCTGCGGGTTTCACCGGCAAGGATGCGCGCGCTCGTCCTGGCGCCGGTATAGACGGCGAGGATATCGGTCGCGGTCTTGGAAACTGCGACACGGTAAGCGGCAAGCCCCAGCGCTGGGAACAGTTCATCGATGATTGCCAGTTGATCATCTGAAAATCCGCCGGGAGCGTCACTCGTCAGAGAGAGACCGAGCCCGCGCAGCGCGACTTCCTTCGGGAACTCGAAAAGATTGACCACATGGTCCGTGCCGCCGGCAAGCGCAAATTCGTGGAGCTCGCCATAGTGGAGACCCTCGCCTTTCGCCAGGTTCCACCGCCCCGTCTTCTCACCGCGGTTCAGAAGATAGAATATCGGCGTCTTCTCGAAGTTGCGCTCGGTCTCGCTGCCGTGCTCCGCATTCTCGAGAACGGTCTCACCGCCCCGCATGAAATTGGCCGCGATACCGCGATACATCGGATGTAGGGACGGCATGCGGATGCTTGCCCGCCAGATCTGAAACCCGTCCGCGATCAGCCGTTCACACAGGCCGGCGACGAGATCGCCGATATGCTCGCTGGTGATTCCCTGCTCTATAACCCACTGAATATGATCTTTAATTTTGAAAACCTCCGCATGAAGTGGGGAACTTGGAATGGCGTCACCATCGAGACCGGCGCCGGGAACAACAGGACAGGCGCCGAAAGGCCTAGCCGCACACACGACTTTTTAGCCTGCTTCGCATTGCGATACTACTCCCGCGAGAATGATGTGATAGAGAATTGGATACACAGTATAGGTATGTCCCTGTGGCCCCCTCATCTGCCTGCCGGCATCTTCTCCCCGCGGGGGAGAAGGGACTCGTGGCAGCGCCTCACTCCCATTTGAGACCATTACTGTAGGAAAACGATGGTCGGCGACTTGCTCCCTCTTCTCCCCAGCGGGAAGAAGGTGGCCCCAAGGGCCGGATGAGGGGCCACAAGGCATACTCTTCACTGCCCTTGCGCTCAGCAAATTCTCCCGACCTCCAGCAACTCACCCAACCACCGCGCATCCAGGCAGCGCTCCAGTTCCCCTGCAACCTCGTCAAGCGCCCGCTCCACGCTCTCACGGTAGTTCCCCTGTCCGCCGGAAAGCCCGAAGCTCTCCAGCAGCCGGGCGCGGTAAGCGTCACTGCCGAACAGCCCGTGCAGATAGGTGCCCATGATCCGGCCGTCCGCCGAAACCGCTCCATCGGGGGCGCCGTCGATGATCGCGGAAGGCCTGACACAATCCGGGCCGCGGGTGATGCCGAGATGGATCTGGTAGCCGGCAAGCAGCACGTCATATTCGGTCGAGCGGGCATGGCTGTTGCGCACGGTCTTCTCCGGCGCCATCTCGGTCTCGACGTCGAGCAGCGCCAACCCCGGCGTCTCGCTCGTGCCGCCCTCGATGCCGCGCGGGTCATGCACCATACGACCGAGCATCTGGTAGCCACCGCAAATGCCGATCACCCGCCCGCCGCGCCGGACATGCGCCGCAAGATCGCGGTCCCAGCCTTGAACTCTGAAATCGGCGAGGTCTGCTATCGTCGATTTCGACCCTGGAAGAATGACGAGACCAGCATCGGTAGGCAACCGTTCGCCCCCTCGGACGAAGACCAGCTCGACATCCGCCTCCGCCCTCAGCGGATCGAGATCGTCGAAATTGGCAATGCGCGGCAGCATCGGCACGGCGATCTTCAGCGCCCCGGCCCCGCTCCTGGCAAGCCGTTCGAGCACGACCGAATCTTCGGCCGGCAGGCGCGTGGCAGCCTGCAGCCACGGCACGACGCCGAAGCAGGGCCAGCCGGTGAAGCCTTCGATCGCGCGAATCCCGTCATCGAAGAGCGAGACGTCGCCGCGGAACTTGTTGATGAGATAACCTGCGATCATCGCTCGATCGCCCTCATCGAGAATCGCCTGCGTGCCGACCAGCGAGGCGATGACGCCGCCGCGATTAATATCGCCGACGAGCACGACGGGCACGCCCGCCTTCGTCGCAAACCCCATATTGGCGATATCGCCGGTCCTAAGATTGATTTCCGCCGGCGAGCCGGCACCCTCGACGACGACGAGGTCGGCGCCGGCAGACACATTTTCGAAGCTTTCGAGCACGGCGCCGAGCAGTTGCGGCTTCAGCCGCTGGTAATCCCGCCCCTTCGCCTGCCCGAACACCCTGCCCTGCACGATGATCTGGCTGCCGTTTTCCGATTGCGGCTTGAGCAGCACCGGGTTCATGTGCACCGACGAGGGCGTGCGTGCAGCCATCGACTGCAGCCACTGCGCCCGGCCGATCTCACCGCCGTCATCGGCGACCGCCGCGTTGTTCGACATATTCTGCGGCTTGAACGGCCGCACGGTGAGCCCGGCATTGGCCGCAAGCCGGCAGAGTCCCGCCACCAGCACCGTCTTGCCGACATCCGAGCCGGTTCCCTGCAGCATGATTGCTCTTGCCATGGCGGCCGCCTTTCCCTGGCGCATCGCGCGTCCGAAAATCGGTTCAGATTTCGGGCCGATGCACGAGCCGGAGGCCTACAATGGCCGCCGATCCCGGGTCAAGACTTCGACTATTCTCGCGAAAGCGCGAAAACCGCGCATGGCCTTGGCTCTGCGCGGTTTGCCGAAAACTCAGGCGTCTTCGCCCCTACACGGCGAAGCTCGCTTTCTCCGGTACGCACTACCTGAACCGGAGAAGCAGCGGTCGTTGGCGCCACGCCCCAACTGATAACGGCACATTCTTACCGGAGAGTTATTGAAGGCTTACGCAAAAGTTAATTTTGACTTTTTTTGATCTGCTCGGCGGTTTCCATCACCATTGAGCCGGCGTTCGGAGACAGCGTCTCTCTTCGATCCGAGGAAATTTCAGCAGCGAACTATATTATTCGAATTCAATAATTTAGTACCGCAACCACGAGCAGAAGACGGTTGATTTCTGCGAACGAACGCGTAGGCTTCGACAAAATACGCCATCGAAATATGGTCTGCGACGCGTTGCCGGAGCCGGTCGGACGGCGCCCGTGAATGGGAAACGCCTGTTGCGGCATCGCCGCCTGGTGAATCCCGGCAGCACGTTGCCCAAGAACAATTCGGGGAAGACGATGAAGACGCTTTTGATTTCGGCCGCCTTTGCCGCGGCTCTTTTTAGCGCGACCGCGCCGGCCGAAGCCGCCGAGTGCGGCAAAGTTTCGATCGCCGAGATGAAATGGGCCTCGGCCGGCATTGCCGCAAACTTCGACAAGATCATCCTGGAAAAGGGCTACGGCTGCTCCGTCACCATCGTCGACGGCGACACTCTTCCGACCTTCGCCTCGATGAACGAAAAAGGTACCCCTGATATCGCTTCGGAATACTGGATCAATTCCGTCAGGGCCCTGCTCGATCAGGCCGTCAACACCGGTCGGCTGGTGCAGGGCGCCGAGATACTAGCCGATGGCGCGGTCGAGGGCTGGTTTATCCCGAAATTCATTGCCGACGCCAATCCCGATATTCGCTCGGTCGAGGACGCGCTGAAGCACCCCGAGCTTTTCCCTGCCGAGGATGATCCGTCGAAGGGCGCGGTTTACAACTGTCCCGCCGACTGGAGTTGCCAGATATCGACCACCAACCTCTTCAAGGCCCTCGCCGCCGACAAAAAGGGCTTCGAACTTGTCGAAACCGGCAGTCCTCAGCGGCTCGACGCCTCGATCGCTCGGGCTTTCGACAAGAAGATCGGCTGGCTCGGTTATTACTGGGCGCCGACCGCCATCCTCGGCAAATACGACATGACGCGGCTGAGCTTCGGCGTCAGTCACAACAAGGCCGAATGGGACCGCTGCACCGCGGTTGCCGGCTGTATCAGGCCTGAGCTCAATTCCTATCCGGTCTCGCGCGCCTTCACGCTGATGACCAGGTCTTTCGCCAGCCGCGCCGGACCTGTCACGACCTATCTCAAGACCCGCAAATGGGACAATGAGACGATCAACCAAGTGCTCGCCTGGCAGGATGAAAATCGCGAAAGCAACGACGATGCCGCGATCTATTTCCTGCGCAATTACGAGAACCTGTGGATGAAATGGGTGCCGGCCGATGTAGCCGAAAAAGTCAAAGCGAGCCTATAACGGCAGATGGCGCCAACGACCGGACGATTCGAATGACAGGCAACCTTCCCTTTCCCGACCGCGATACCGTTGCGGAAAAGCTCGCCGCGCTGTCGGAAGCCGATAAATCATATCTGGCCCTGCTCATGGAAAATGCCGCCCAGGACGACAACCTGCTCGACGGCCTGCGACGCCATCTGGACCTTGCCGCGAAGTCGCATTTCCTGAACTCGCTGAAGCTTGAAAATCTCGGATTGTGGCTCGGGACCAAGGCGCCGCATCGCCTGCAGATTCGGCTGATGGAAACCGCTCGCTCAAGCCAGCATCCCGCCTACCAAGCCTTCCGGACCGGCCTTAGCCGATCCGGCGGCCTCGAAAAGGCATATCCTCCGGTGCCTTGATCCGGCCTCGGATGGCCTTCAGTCCGGCAAAGCTGCCGGCCGATTACTTCCTCGCAGCCCGGTCGACCGAGCGGCCTGCATCCTGGGTGGCGTTGACGGCGTTCGCCGTATCTTTTCCCATACCGCGGATCGTGTTGCCGCAGGAGGAAAGAGCAAGAAGAACCATGAAGGCTGCGGCAATTTTGGCCGTTGTCGTCATTTCGAATATCCTTGTTTGAAATCAACCCCGAACGGCACTCATGCCATCCGCGCCCCTAACGCACAAGTGGCGAAAAAGTTCACGGTTGAATGACATCCTCAGGCGGCGACAGCCTTCGCTCTCTCGGCAAACGCGCTCCGGATGCTGTCGGCCACCGTCTCGATCGGTCCCGACATCTGCGAGGCGGTCAGCAGCCGGATATCGAAGGAGCCGAGCTCCGGCAGCCCTTCCTGCAGGCCGAGGATCGACATGTCCTCGCCGACATAGGAGAGCGGCAGCGGCGCGATGGCGAGATCGGAAAGCACGGCGGCGCGCTGCGCCATCGTATGACCGCTGAGATAGGCGACGCGATAAGGCCGCTTGTTGCGTTCGAGCTGGGCAAGTGCCTCCTGCCGCCAGATGCAGCCATCCTCCCAGATCGAAATCGGCAGCGGATCGCGCCGATGCGCCGAGCCGCACCTTGCGCCGGCCCAGACCAGCCGCTCGCGAAACACCACTTCGCCACCGGTCGGAAACGGCCGAGTCGCGCAGTTGATCAGCGCTAGGTCGAGCCTCTGCTCTTCCATACGCTTCTTCAGTCCGACGCTCATGTCGATCGTCACATCGACCATGATGCCGGGATAGCTCTCGGCGAAGCTCTTTAGGATTCTCGGCAGCAGCCGCTCGCCGATATCCTCCGGCGCGCCGAGCCGGACGACCCCGGTCAGTTCCGGCATGATGAAGCGCGACACCGCCTCGTTCGACAGCGCTAGGATGTTGCGGGCGTAAGAGAGCAGCATTTCGCCATGGCGCGTCAGCGACACCGAGCGGGCATCGCGTAAAAACAGCGTCGCTCCGAGCTGCTCCTCGAGCTTCTTGATCTGCATGGAGACCGCCGACGGCGTCCGGAAGACCGCTTCGGCGGCGGTGGAAAAATTGCCCGTCTCGGCGATGGCGACGAAGGTGCGCAACACATCGTTGTCAAGCAAAGGAATGGGACGGCGAAAGGGAAGGCTCATCGTCGCATCTTTCAATTTTTCTGATCTTTAACCCCATATCATTTTGTTTGATTGAATGTCAATCGCTCCCCATAGTCTACGTATCGGAACTGATGCAGCAAAGGAGGCTAGACATGGCGCAATCAAGCACTTGGAATATCCTACAGGCCGTTTCCGCATTCAAGACACGCCGGCGCAGGGATGCGAATCACGAACATGCGCTCCGGGAACTGAAGCGATTTCCGTCGCACCTCTTGGCCGACTGCCAGCGTGAAATGGAGTTGCCGCTCCTTAACGTCGCTGCGCGACCAAAGCGGGGTCTGAGACTCGTGGAAACGCGCGCATGATGCGGACCTCTGGCTCGGATCTGACAGGCGCCGGGCCGATCGCCTCATACGGCGATCGACTCACATCCCGCCTATCAGCTTGAAGGCGATAATCCACATCGTCGCAGCGACGAGCGTCTCGAGCATCCGCCAGGAGGCCGGCTTGGAAAAGATCGGCCGCAGCCACGTCGCGCCATATCCGAGCGCAAAGAAAAATAGGAAGGAGCCGGTTACGGCGCCTGCGGCAAAGGAAGCCTGCTGCCCCGGATAGCGCGTCGATATCGTGCCGAGCAGCACCACCGTGTCGAGATAGACATGCGGATTAAGCCAGGTCAGCGCGAGACAAGTCGCAAGCGTCCGGGAAAAGCTTGCCTTTTCGGCTTCCGTAACTGTGAGCACAGCGGACGACCGTAAGGCGGAATAGAAGCTCTTGGCTCCGTACCAGGCCAGAAACGCGGCTCCCCCGTAGCGCATGACCGGATCGAGCCAAGGCAGCAATCCGGCGATCTGCCGGAGGCTGGTCACGCCGAGCATGATCAGCGCCGCGTCGGACAAGGCGCAGGTAAGGCAGACGGCGAAGATATGTTCACTACGCAGGCCCTGTCGAAGAATGAAGGCGTTCTGCGCGCCGATCGCGACGATCAGGCTGAGGCCCATCATTAGACCCGTGATATAAATTGAAAAATTCATCGTTTCGCCAACCGCACTCAGCTTCGACAGAGTTGCGGTACCGCGTGAAGTTGGCTTAGTCTAATTAATCCAACTTACCTGAGTTAAGCGAAACTAATCCATGCTCGACTATCCCGCTCTTCGCGCCGTTGCAACCGTCGTCCAGACCGGCAGCTTCGAAAGGGCGGCGACCGTGTTGAATGTGACGCCGTCGGCGGTGTCGCAGCGGGTGAAGCAGCTGGAAGAACGCCTCGGAGTCATCCTGATCGCCAGAGGCACCCCCTGTACGGCGACCGAAAAAGGGGAATGGCTCTGTCGTCACGTTGAGAATGTCGGCATGCTGGAGGTTGAGCTTTTCGGGCAGCTCCCGGCTCTCGTCGATCCCGACGAGCCACGCCAAAGGGTTACGCTACAGATCGCGACTAACGCCGACAGCCTCGGCACATGGTTTGTGGAGGCCATGTCGAATTTCTCCAAGACCTCGTCCTATCTGTTGAATGTCGCTGTCGACGATCAGGATCACACCGCCGAATGGCTGCAGCGGGGACGGGTGATCGCAGCCGTCACCAGTCTGGAGAAGCCGATCCGGGGATGCCGGCGCTTCGCCCTTGGAACTCTCCGTTACAACGCCACCGCGACACCCGATTTTGTCGCCCGCCACTTCCCGGACGGCGTGACATCGGAGGCGATCCGCAACGCTCCGGCCCTGACCTTCAATCAAAAGGACAGGCTTCAGAGCAGCTGGGTAAGGCAAACCTTCAGCCAAGATCTGGACTACCCCACACATTGGCTGCCCTCGCCGCAAAGCTTCGTCGAAGCCACTCTTTCCGGGATGGGGTGGGGAATGAACCCGACCCAGCTCACCCGTGATCATCTCGCATCGGGGCGGCTCGTCGAACTTGTTGCCGACACGCCGCTGGACGTTCCACTATACTGGCAGATAAACCGCCTCGCCGCCGACCGCCTGGCCGAGTTGACGCGCGAGGTCGTCGCCGTAGCGAAGCGTCGGCTTTAATGACCGTCAAGATGCCTCTTCTCCAGGCTCCACCGGCAGAGGGATTTAGTCGGTCGGAACGATCACACGTAGGCCGTGCGGTTGCCGAACTCGCTGGTTTCGTCAAAATCCTTCGTACCGATCCGCTCGCTCTCGCCGGAGAATTCGGCGGCGTCTCCGAACTCGGCGAACTTTGACGATCTTCTCTAGGAGATGGCGATAATCTCCAGCTCCTGGCCGCCTGTCTCCACCACATCGCCGACAGCCTTGCCCATCAGCAGCTGCGCCACCGGAGAGACGTAGGAAATCGATCCCGCCTTGGGATCTGCTTCGTCTTCTCCAACGAGCCGATAAGTCTGCACGCGTCCATCGTCGCGGCTGAAAGTGACCGTATTGCCAAAGGCAACCACGTCGGCTGACGTTGGGTTAGGCATGAGCTGGGCGGAGCGAAGTCTGGCCGATAAGTATCGGAGATCACGTACAGGATTGGCAGCCTGCCGCCGCCGCTCATTTACGTCTTCAATGGCGCTCGTCGCATCATAGGCCGCGCGCGCCTGCTGAAACTGCAATTCGAGTGCCCTCAATCCCGCTTCCGTGACGAGGTTGGGATGCGGCGAAATTGGCCGGTCCGGCAACAGGGTTTCCGAAGCGGTTTCGAAACTCTCTTCCTTGGTGAAGGCAACAGCCAATCGATGTCTCCGTTTTAAACGCAACGCACTCTTATGATTGGTGGGGGAATTGCCCCGCCGGAACCATACACCGATGACCGACAAACCGCCAATCTTGCCCTATTGCAAACGTCAACGCTCCTGGCGTTCCGGGAACGTCCTGGCCGACATTGCGTTTATCTCAACCGATGCACTGTAGCCCAGGAGGAACGAATGCTTGGCCGGCAGCGAAAGAGCGGCAACACAGTCGGGATCAGACCATGCCTTCGTTCCTGACGGAAGCGATGCCGCTCACGCCAAGCTGGTGGGAGATCGCCTTACGGATGATATTAACGGTGATCGCAGGCGGACTGATTGGCCTCGATCGCGAGCGCGGCGGTCACGCGGCGGGCTTCAGGACTACGATCCTGGTGGCTCTTGCCGCCTGCCTGGCGATGATCCAGGCAAACCTCCTTCTATCGACCTACGGAAAAACCTTTAGTTATTTCACTCAGATGGACGTGCTGCGCTTTCCCCTCGGCGTGCTGACGGGCGTCGGCTTCATCGGCGGCGGCGCCATCCTGAGGCGTGGAGACACGATGACCGGCGTCACCACGGCCGCGACCATGTGGTTCATGACCGTCGTCGGTCTCTGCTTCGGCGGCGGCCAGATTCTGACCGGAACGGCAGCGACCGCGGTCGCCTTCATTATCTTGTCGCCGATGAAGCAGCTGGACATGTGGCTGCGTTGCGAACAGAAAGCAACACTCGTCATTCACAGCTCCGAAGCCGAGTTGCCGGAACTGTCGGAGGTGCTTGGACCGTTCGGTTGCGCTGCCCAATTCGTTTCTTTTGGGAAGACCAGCGAGGGCCGCCCTGGCGTCACGTTCGAGCTGCGATGGATGGCCAAAGACCGTGACGGCTCCGCCCGCGCGATTTTCGATGCCCTATCAGAGGCCTATGACGTCGCAGGATTTTCGATGCTTTCGACCACGACATAGGTCTCGCCGGGTCTTGAACGATCATTTGGAGACATGCTCGGGTTTGCCCTTGGTCTTGGTCGACGCGAATTCCTCGAGCTGTTTTTCACTCATGGATTTTTCCATCTGCTTCGAAGCGCCCCTGAGTTCCTTCTTCGGCGTCTCTCCGCGTTTGGCTGAAAGTGCGGCACCTGCCGCTTTCTGCTGGGCCTTAGATTTGGCTGGCATTTCGATCTCCTCTCGTCCGGACGAGGAATGAGGCCCCTTGCAGGAGGAGGCCGCAGCCTAAGCCGCAGCCTCTCGCTCCTCAATTGATGGTGGCCCACTGGCTGCGGACATCCCGGGCATTCTTCGACAGGTGAACATGGGCGTCGACGTGATCGACCCAATCGAGTGGAATCAGATGATGTTTGCCGTCCTCCGAGTCGGTTTTCGTCAACTTGATGCGGGTCGGACCGTCAAGCTGATCCACCGTTCCGACGTGAGTGCCGTCGGCAGCCCGCACTTCCATATGTTCACGGATCTGATCTGCGGAAATCATCGTTTCCTCCTTGCATCAGTGGCAGTTACCAAGCGGCAACGACGTGGGAGGGACATGGTTCCAAAGCTTTTTGCAGCACGCTTACCGACATGAGCACGGCTTTCTGTGGGCGATCGACATTCGACTTAAGAGCGGCCTGATGCAGCCGGCTTGCTTCCCTCTGCCAGCGGCCACAGAATCGTCGGTAGGAGCAGCGCATCGATCAAGGCTGCCGCGACATAGGCAATACGGCTCGCCAAGGATTCCGCGGCGCTGCCCGGCAGCGGAGATACCCTGATACCGAACAGGATAAGGAATATCCAGGACGCCCGCGAACACGCGAGCGTCCTTCGAGGGAGCGGCAGCGCGCCCTCCGACGAGCAGGGCGACGACCACCAGAATCAGGAAAATAGAGAGAAGGCTTGGGCGCAGCGATAGCGCGGCATATGCAACGGGGGCAGCACGCCGCTGAAGAGATTGACGAACACCAGTCCAATCGCCGCTATTTGGCTGTGGTTCGGCATGTCCGCTCCGTTGGGGCTATCGGGAGTGAGGGCAAGGCCCGAAGGCTCAGCGCCGTGCTATGCCGTTGTGCATCTCTTTAAGAAGATTAGGTGCCGTTCGTCGCTAAGACCTAAAGTTCATAAATCCGTGACGCTGGTCTCGCCGCCGACACGCAGCGAGACATTCGATTTTGAACCTAGAGTGTAAGCGCATGCCGCTTCGCAAGGTCGCCAGCTGTCCTCTATTCCCAACAGTGCTCGCCGTAGGCCATTGTCGGAAGGCGCTGAGATTGTTCAATCTCTTTGATGCTATCCATAAGCTCTATTCGTTTGAATGATGAGTTCCCGACGCCCATATTAACTGCGTGGACATGGACGATCCTCCCATCGATGACCATGCCGCTGACTTAGGAAAGGAACTGGATAATGACCACGCTCACCTATCGGGGTGGTGGCAAGACCCTCCCCTCCGGCGAAGGCCGCTTCGATCTGGGCCACTACGCCCATAAGCTCGTGCTTGCCTGGACGCGCTGGCGGACCGCCCGTGAAATTGAAGCCATGCCGTTTGACGTCCGCAAGGATATCGGCTGGCCGAGCACCGACGACAGCAAACACCGGACCATGTAATGAATGCGACATTCCTCCTGAGATGAGGGCGGCGTCTGCCTCGCGCAACGCCGCCTTTTTCGTACACGCTGTGCAGTGCCCCGCCGTCTTCAGTCTCGAATTTCAGCCGTCTGTGAGCCTTGTTTCTGCCCCGACCGGCGATGTGACCGGTCAAATTCCGGTCAATGTCGCATATTTGCTCTTCTCGGCCGCATTTTTCCATGCCACTGTCGCTTTTAGGACATCGGCGCGACGCATTCCGCGCAACGAATATGTCATCGCCCCTCGAGCATGGATTTCGCTATGAACAGGATGCAGATCAAGAAGCGCTCACTGGTCTTCTTTATGGTACCGCAATTCACCATGCTGCCCTTTTCGGCAGCGGTGGACACCTTGCGCATCGCCAACCGCATGCTCGGCTATCAGGCCTATACCTGGCGGCTTGCCTCGGTCGACGGAGAAAAGGTCTATTCCTCCTGCGGCATCGGCATCGAGGCGAATTCCTCGCTCGCCGAGGAACGCCGGCATCTCGGCGGCGAAAACCGTCCCGGCATGGTGCTCGTCTGTTCCGGCATCGATATCGAGGAATTCAACAACAAATCCGTCAATGCCTGGCTACGCGAATGCTACAATCGCGGCGTCGCCGTCGGCAGCCTCTGTACGGGCGCGCATGTGCTTGCGCAGGCCGGTCTTCTGAACGGCAAGCGCTGCGCGATCCACTGGGAGAACTTGCCCGGCTTTTCCGAAGCCTTTCCGCAGGCAGAGGTCTATGCCGATCTCTACGAGGTCGACGGCAATCTCTATACCTGCGCCGGCGGCACCGCCTCGCTCGATATGATGCTGAACCTGATCGGTGAGGATTTCGGCGAAAGCCTGGTCAACCGCATCTGCGAACAGCACCTGACCGACCGCGTGCGCAACCCGCACGACCGCCAGCGCCTGCCGCTGCGCGCCCGCCTCGGTGTGCAGAACGCCAAGGTCCTGTCGATCATCGAGCTGATGGAAGGCAATCTCGCCGAGCCGCTGTCGCTGATCGAGATCGCCGATGGCGCCGGCCTCTCCCGACGCCAGATCGAACGGCTGTTCCGCCAGGAGATGGGCCGTTCGCCGGCCCGCTATTATCTCGAAATCCGACTTGACCGTGCGCGCCACCTGCTGGTTCAGTCCTCGATGCCGGTTGTCGAGGTCGCCGTTGCCTGCGGCTTCGTCTCGGCCTCGCATTTCTCCAAGTGTTATCGCGAACTCTACCACCGCTCGCCGCAGCAGGAACGCGCCGAGCGCAAGATGACCATGGCAACGGCAAGGCAGGCCGTTGCGGCGTGAGGCTGATGACGCCGAGTAAGCGCAAGCAACCTACTGCGCCGCCTCCTCCGTCATCTTGGCGTCGGAATAGACCTGGTTGCGGCCGCGATGCTTGGCCATGTAGAGGAACTGGTCGGCGGCGTTGAGGTAGTTTTCGAAGGTTTCGTAACTGCCAATTTCGGCAATCCCGATCGAGATGGTGACGCCGAGTTCCTCGTCGTCGGCCGTTACCTTCAGCAGCGAAATATCCGAGCGGATCTCGTCGCAGAGCTTGGTGGCGGCGGCCGAATCCATCTGCGGGAACAGGATGGCGAACTCCTCGCCGCCGAGGCGCGAGAGCAGGTTGTCGCTGCTATCGAAGATCGTGAACAGCCTGTTTGCAACCGCCTTCAGCACCTTGTCGCCGATCTCGTGGCCATATGTGTCGTTCAGCCGTTTGAAATGGTCGATATCAAGAATGGCGACCGAGCTTGGCACTTTCAGCCGCAGGCATTCGTTCACCAGCTTCGGGCCATTGTCGTAGAAATAGCGGCGGTTATAAAGGCCGGTGAGATAGTCGCAGGCTGCAGCGGCCCTCAACTGGCGCATCTGCGCCAGTGTTTCCGCATTGTTGGCGATGCGGCATTGAAGCTCCTCGGCCACGAAGGGCCGATAGACGAAATCGCTGGCGCCGGCTTTCAGGAAACTCGCGGACAGCATACGATCGTTGGAGGAGGAGACGCCGATGACGCGTAACCGGTCTGAACCGAAGCGATGGCGGATGCGCCGCGTCAGCTCGTAACCGCTCATGTCGGGCATGTGATGATCGGTGACGACGAGTTCAATATCGCTATAGGCTTCGAGCGCCGCCAGCGCCTCGAGCCCCGAGCTTGCCTCGACGACCAGATATTGCTGTGCCTTCAGGAGATCAACGAGAACCTGGCGTACCGAGACCACATCGTCGACGACGAGCACCCGGGTTTTGCGGTTGGAGATCGCGCGGCGGACGGTGGCGACCAGATTGTCGAGCGCGAACTCATTGTCTTTAAGCACGTAATCGATGACATTGCGCTCCATGATCTTGTTGCGCGTGTTGAGATCGAACGTGGCGGTGAAGACGATTGCTGGAATATCGTGCTCGATCGTACAGTCGAGCGCCTCGCCATAAGGTGAATCCGGCAGGTTGAGATCAACGACGGCCATGGTGTAGCCGTGACCGTCTTCGGCAAGTTCCCTGCGAAGCGCTTTCAGCGACGAGCAGGATTTGACGGCAAGGCCAAGTTCCGTCTGGAACCGATGACAAAGCACGGCGGAAAACATCCGGGAATCTTCAACCAGAAGTATCTTGAGCCCGCCGGAACGCAGCCCAAGCCCATCCCGCTGAAAATCCGCCTGAAAAGCCACAGCCGCTACTCCCCCATGCGCCTGACGAGCTCGACTCGGCCCAGCCTACGGTGCGGCAGACGATAACCGAGACCCTCGTCCACGTGAAGGGGACAAATACTAGGATTACCTGTAATTGCAAAAATCCGGCACCCTGCAGCGGCCGCCACGGGCTTCATCTCAACCCTGATCCTGGAAGAGCCATCAGGCAACTGCCCGCTCCTTGCGCATGGACTGGATCTGCAGCAGCGTGTCGAGATTTTGGTTGACGCGGCAGTAGAACTCCTCGTCGATGAAGGGACGCAGCATGAAATCGTTGCCGCCGGCCTTCAGAAACCGCGCCGAAAGCAGCCGGTTCGAGGACGAGGAAACACCGATGATGCGCAATTCGTGCGAGCCGATATGGGCCCGGATACGCCGCGTCAGTTCGAAGCCGTCGATATCCGGCATATTGTAATCGGTGATCATCAGGCCGATGTCGCGATTGGACTTCAGGATCTCCAGCGCCTTGGCGCCATTTTCGGCGGTGCTCACTCGGAAATTATAGCGCTTCAGCCGGCTCGACAGCAAGGCGCGCGCTGTCGCGCTGTCGTCGACGATCAGCACGTGATGGCGATGATTGGTCAGGAACCGGCAGATCGACTCCGCCAGAAGGTCGACGGCGAAAATATTGTCCTTGAGGATGTAGTCGACAATATCCTTGGCGATCAGCTTGTCGCGCATGCCCTCATGGAAGGTGCCGGTAAAGACGATGGTCGGGATGGAGAGGTCAACCAGATATTCCAGCGCTTCGCCGTTTTCGGCACCGGGCAGGTTGATGTTTGAAATCGCCAGCGTGATGGGATCGGACGATTTGTCATAGGAAAACTGCAGATCCTCGAAGTTACGGCAGATCTCGACATCAATGTCGAACAACTCCTTGAGACGTTTGCTGATCATCGAGGTGAATACGTTTGAATCTTCCGCGACGATAATACGCGCGCCGGCAAACATCTCTCCGGAATATTGCATCCCCGAAATACCCAAAAACGCCATGGTAAACCTTTAAATTAAAATCCGTCCCCAGCCGGAACTGATACATCAATTGATTTGACTAATTATTAATCGGCACGTCCCGATATAAAACGAAGAAGCGGCCCGGTGAGATCCCCTTTGTTGACAAAGTCTCCTCCGGTCATGCTCGGCCTCGTGCCGAGCATCTGGCCACAGCGATTGCTTGACGTGAAACCATTTATTCTCAGACACTTAGTGAATGTGAAACAGATCATCGAGAGGACCGAGGATGACGCCCGGGGTTCTGCGCGTCACCAGCCTTGACCGCCGATGGGCCGCATCCAATTTCTTGCAGATATGATTGAGGATCAATGCGGCAGCGGTGGATATGGGTACTGGTCGTGCGTGTGAAAGGCCCACCCCGCCCCGTCGCGCTGGCAGCACGCGGTCAAAGCGATTATAACAGGTTACCGACCGTTCCGCCGAAGAGGTCCGCCCATGACCAAACCCGACCCGATGATCGAATGGCTTCTCGATTCCGACCCCTCAATCCGCTGGCAGGTGATGTGCGACTTGCTTGACGCCCCGGAGCCGGAATGGATGGCTGAGCGAGCCAAAGTGGAGACCGAAGGCTGGGGCGCAAAGCTCCTCTCCTTTCAGGACGACGATGGACAATGGGCAGGCGGCGCTTTTCTACCGGCCGATTTCGATCCTCGTGAGTGGCGCGAGCACGGCCAGCCCTGGACGGCCACGACATTTTCGCTGTCGCAACTGCGAGAGTTCGGCCTCGACCCGTCATCGGAACGCGCCAGACGCACAGTCGCATCGCTCGGTGCCAGCGCCCACTGGGAAGAAGGCGGCCAGCCTTACTGGGAGGGTGAAGTCGAGGAATGCATCAACGGCCGGACCGTCGCAGACGGGGCCTATTTCGGCATCGACGTCTCCCGCATCGTGGAGAGGCTCACCGACGAGCGCCTCGACGACGGCGGCTGGAACTGCGAACGAGCCCGCGGTTCCCTTCGCTCCTCTTTCGCCAGCACGATCAATGTGCTGGAAGGCTTGCTCCAATTCGAAAGATCCACGGGCGGCACGCCCCAGTCCCGCGAGGCGCGCAGCACCGGCGAGAAATTCCTGCTCGAACGCAATCTCTTCCGCCGCCTCGGCACCGGCGAACCGGCGGACGAACGCTTCCTGCGCTTCCTCCACCCCAATCGCTGGCGCTACGACACCCTGCGTGCGCTCGATTATTTCCGCTCAAGCGCCATGTTGACCGGCGCCGATCCCGATTCACGTCTCGGCGAGGCGATCGGCCACCTTCGCTCAAGGCGCTCGAACGACGGCCGATGGCTGCTGGACTGGACCTTGCCCGGGCGCGTCTGGTTCCATGTCAACGAGGCTCAAGGCCAGCCGTCGCGCTGGATCACACTGCGGGCGATGCGGGTGCTCAGATGGTGGGATAGGCAGGCATCAATCAGACACTGACGGCAAACCCAGCGAACGCAGGAAGCGCGCCTCGATCTTCTGCAGCAATTCCCAACGTACCACACGGTGAAGCGGACGACGACGACATTAAATCGGCGAGTTCCATCTACATGCCGGCGCTCAGTCATGAAATCTTCACATCGCCCGCGCGAAGTCTCATGCATTCTATGCGCAGCAACCGCTCCCTGCGGCTGGCGGTCCGCAGCAAGCCGTCGTTTTCTTGTTTTCTTCGGCCAGCCAGCGGTCGCGCGGCTTACAGCTTGCCGGCCGCGGCGATAACTCGACATGCACTGCGCCGGCCCGCGAAACCGGCATCGCCGCGCAATAAAGCCGCATCGGCCCCACGCCGTCGCTGACCTCGAAGGTCAATTTGGCTGAACCGTCGAGTTCAACATGCTCCGTCACCTTGCGGATGATGGAGTAAAACTTGCCGGCCGGCAGGTGAGTGCGGTCGCCTTCCTCGATATCTAACAGCTGGATGAAGATCTCAGTCCATGCCTCGGGATTGGCGCCGCAATCGAGGCCCGAGAATTGGCCCGCCTTGACCTCGGTGATATGATAGCCCGGCTTCACCGGCCGACCGTCGTAATAGAAAACCAGTGGCGCGTCCTTGTCGCCGGCGAGCGCAGTGAGCAACAGGCCGAGATTGATGTCCTCGGCATGGATTTTCGAATTGTCGATGGCGTTCATTTGCGCTAATCCTTGTTTCAATTATTCAAGGATTATTGAAATATGGATCAACGTCAAGCCCTCGCCGCCTTCGGCGCGCTTTCGCAGGAAACGCGCCTTCATATCATTCGCATGCTTGTCGTATCGGGTCCCGAGGGATTGGCAGCGGGCATCATCGCCGAAAGAGCGGATGTTTCGCCGTCCAACGTCTCCTTCCACTTGAAGGAGCTGGAGCGAGCTGGCCTGATAACCCAGCAGCGGGAATCCCGCTCCATCATCTACACCGCCAACTACGAAGCGCTTGGCGGCCTGATCCGTTTCCTGATGGAGGACTGTTGCGGCGGAAACACGCAAATCTGCGCGCCCGCCGTCGCCATCGCCACATGCTGTGCGTCTGCAATCAAGGAGGAACTGCAATGACCGCTGACCGTGTTTACAACGTGCTTCTTCTTTGCACCGCCAATTCGTCCCGCTCAATCCTGGCCGAATCCATCCTCGAGACCGAAGGCAAGGGCCGATTCAGGGCCTATTCCGCCGGCAGCCAGCCGAAGGGCGAGGTCAATCCCCTGGCGTTGAAGGAGCTTGCGGCACTGGGTTATCCCTCGACCGGCTTCCGCTCGAAGAGCTGGGACGAGTTCGCCAAGCCCGACGCACCGGAGATGGATTTCATCTTCACCGTCTGCGACACCGCCCACGGCGAAGCCTGCCCTGTCTGGATCGGCCATCCGATGACCGCTCACTGGGGCGTCGAGGATCCGGCCGCCGTCGAGGGCAGCGAGGTCGAGAAAGCCCACGCCTTCGCACAGGCCGCCCGCTTCCTCAAGAACCGGATCATTGCCTTCCTCAGCCTGCCGCTGTCGTCGATCGACAAGTTGGCACTGGAGCAGCACCTGCGCCAGATCGGCGGTATGGAAGGCACGACCGCGAAACCGGCGAGGGACGGCTGATGGCGCCGTTCGATCTATCACGCCGGCTGGTCGCAGAGGCGCTCGGCACTGCAATGCTTGTCGCAACCGTCGTCGGCTCCGGCATCATGGCCACATCGCTGACTGACGATATCGGCCTCGCTCTCCTCGGCAACACGCTTGCGACCGGCGCGATCCTGGTGGTTCTGATTACCACCCTTGGACCGATCTCCGGCGCACATTTCAATCCGGCCGTCTCGCTGGTCTTCGCCATGTCGCGTTCGCTGCCGAGACGTGATCTGGGGGCTATGTGCTCGCGCAGATCGCCGGCGGCATCGCAGGGACGATCGCCGCTCATCTGATGTTTGCGCTCCCCCTTCTGGAAATATCGAGCAAGGTCCGGACCGGCGGCGCGCAGTGGCTTTCCGAAGGTCTGGCGACCTTCGGCCTGGTCGCGGTCATTCTCGCCGGCATCAAGTTCGAGCAGAAGGCGGTGCCATGGCTGGTCGGTCTTTACATCACCGCCGCCTACTGGTTCACCGCCTCGACCTCCTTCGCCAATCCGGCCGTTGCGTTCGCCCGCTCACTGACCGACACATTCTCCGGGATTCGCCCGGTCGATCTTCCGGGCTTCTGGATCGCTGAAATCCTGGGCGCGGCCGTCGCTCTTTTTCTGTTCACCTGGCTGCTGCAGTCAGCCGAGACATCCTCATCGAGCCTGCCATCAGAGGCAAAGCTATGAACGTCACCATCTACCATAATCCCGGCTGCGGCACCTCGCGCAACACGCTGGCAATGATCCGCAATGCCGGCATCGAGCCTGATATCATCGACTATGTGAACAACCCGCCATCGCGTGAGGAGCTGGCGAGAATGATCGCCGATACCGGTCTCACCGTGCGCCAGGCCCTTCGCGAGAAAGATACGCCTTATACCGAACTCGGCCTCGACAATCCTGATCTGACTGATGACCAGCTTCTCGACGCCACGCTGGCGCAGCCGATCCTGATCAACCGGCCCTTCGTCATCACGCCGCTCGGCACGCGCCTGTCGCGACCGTCCGAGGTGGTCCTGGAAATCCTGCCGGAGACGCACGAGGGTGCCTTCACCAAGGAAGACGGCGAGAAGGTCCTGGATGCGGAAGGCAAGCGCGTCTGAGCCGTCCAGCCTGACAGGTCCGCAATCCTACTTGACGACCGCCGAGCCTTTGACGATGTCGATCGTCTCGCCGCCATCGAGCCCGATCCGGTCGCCGTCGGGTGTGGTCATGAAGCAGCCGGAGGAACAGAGACTTTCGGAAGCGCCGGCATCGACCACGACTTCGACGCGCTGTCCACCCTCGGTGATGACGAGCACCACGGCGGCAGGATCGGTATTCGTGATGGATGCGGCATTGACCGCGGGCGCGGCAAGCAGCGGGACAAGCAGAACGGCGGCAAATCTTGCCATCATGTGCGGCGGCGCTAACGCGCCCTCCCCTCGAAAGATCGGTGCTGCCCTCGGCAGCGATCCCGATGGAAGGGATCATGCACATAGACCTGTGAATGATGGCTGAATAAGCTGTTCAGCTCTCCGCTGCGCGCCCGCGCAGCTGGCGCACCGGCCGCACTTCTTCCTCCACTGGTCTATTCTCGGAATTCTCATGGCCGTCCGCATGTTCCTTAACCGCATGGGGAAGGACGGAGGCAGCCTCCCGATGGATGGTAAGGTCGCTCTGTGGCAGCGGGATTTCTATGCCTTCCGCCTTGAAGCGCTTGAGGATATCGATCCTGAGATTGTTGCGCACCGTCAGGCCGTCGCCCATGTCGGCGAGGAAGAAGCGAAGCTCGAAATCGAGCGAATAGGGGCCGAAGCGCAGGAATTCGACATGCGGCTCGGGATTGCGCATGACGAGCGGTATCTTCGCCGTTAACTCTAAGAGAATATCCATGACCTTTTGCGGATCGGCGTCGTAGCTGACGGAAACCGGGATTTCCGAGCGACCGATCTTGTTGCGGTGCGTCCAGTTGCCGACGAGGCCGTTGATCAGTTCCGAATTCGGCACGATGATCGCCTGCTTGCGGAAAGTCTCGATCTCGGTAGCGCGCACCGAAATGCGCTTGACGATCCCTTCGGCCGTGCCGGAGACGACGTGATCGCCGACCTTGAACGGCCGCTCGACCAGCAGGATCAGGCCTGACACGAAGTTGGAGACGATGTTCTGCAGGCCGAAACCGATACCGACCGAAAGCGCCGAGGCGACGAGCGCGAAGCTCGACAGATCGATGCCGGCGGCGGAGACGCCGATGATCGCCGCAATGCCGACGCCGAGATAGCCGATGCCTGTCTTCACCGAATTGCGTACGCCAAGATCGACATGGCTTCGAGCCATCACATTGCCGTCGAGCCAGCGCTGCAGCCAGCGAGTTAGCAGGTAGACGCCGGCAAACAGCAAGATGCCGGTGCAGATGCCGAGCAGCGAAATGCTGATGCCGCCGAGCTTGACCTCGGTGAACAGCCGGTAGGCGATCAGCTGCAGGTCCTGCACATGGAAGCCCCAAAGCAGCAGGATAAGCGGAATGCCGACGAGCAGCGCCACCGCATAGATGGCAAGGCCGACGAGCAGGCCAACCTGATCAATCGCCACGGGTCCGAGGTTGAAACGGCGTGTCAGGAAGCGCGCGAAGAAAGTATCGCCGAAGCTCTCCTGCCGAGATATCGCCTTGCCGGAGAGCAGACCGACATACATGGTGGCAACGACTGCGCCGGTGATGATGAGCTGTGTGGCGACGAAACGCGCCAGCCCCACATAACCCGCGAGCGCTGAAACGATCAGGGCAGTGCCGACGACGCGTAGGATGATTGCCATGCCGCGCGGCCAATGTCGGCCCGGCGCGTCGGGATCACCGTTCCTCGCCAACATCGGCTTGCCGAAGGAGGCTACGATCAGGATGATGCCGATGATGAGCGCGGCGACCAGGCTTCTGACCACGGTCAGCACCAGCGGCGAGCCCATCGCTTCGCCGATGCTGCTGAAGAGATAGTCGAGTCCGTTGATGACTGCCATCGCCAGCAGGCAATAACCGATTGAGCGCGCGCCCAGGTTGGAAAGCTTGACCAACCGCCAGCGCGGTTCGTGCGGCGCGAAGATAGCATTGACGAAGCGGCCGACGAAATAGACCAGCCCGATCGTCCCGAACAGAGCGCCGATGACGGGCGCGATATCCGGCCGCAGCACGTTGAAACTGTTCAGGAAGAAGAAGGACGTGACGAGCAGCACCGAGAGCGCCAGGGTGCGGATCAGCGTCGACCAGAAGGCGATCGACAGCCGGCCGATATAGGACGGGTTCTCGACAGCCTCGTCCCGGCGCAGATATGAGCCGAACAGCCGGTAGCTGCCGGAAAGCAGAATGAGTGCCGAAGCGAGCGACAGGAAGATCGCCGCAAAAAGCGGGAAGCGCTTGAACTTCCAGACGAAAGTGGCCCAGCTCGACAGCGCCGTGGCAAATTCGCCAGTCTCCCGCACGAAGGCAGTCGCCGCATCGTCGAGGACGGAGACCGAGATTTCGGTGCGCTTGAAGAGCGTATCGGCAAACAGCTGCCGCCGCATCTCGATGATCTCGTTCATGAGCTTCGTCACCGCGATCGACAGGTTTTCCGCATCGCCCGTCACCGCGTTGATCTGCGCGCGCTCGGCGGCGAGCGCATTCCGCTCGTCCGTGACGATCTGCGCCTCGGGAGGCTGCCCATCCTTCGGGGGCTCGCCGATCTCGGCCAGCCGGTTCTTGATCTGGTCGAAACGCGGCCTCAGGTTGACCGATATGGTGATGACGGCGCGGCTGAGCTCGTCGGCCTTGGTTGCAAGCCCGACCAGCGCATCGTCATTATCGGCGTTCGCCTTGACGCTGTCCTGAAGTGAGCCAAGCTGGACCTTCGCCTTCTCGATCTCCTTCGCCGCCTGGGCGGAAGGCGTATCGACAAGCGACGCCTCTGCTGCTGCCCCCTGCGGCTGCGGTTCCTGCGCGAAGGCTGCTGCGCTCTCGAAATGCGCACCGGCGAGCGCCAGCGTCACGAGAAGAATGGTGCGAAGCAGGATGGATCTCAGCCGCAAAAAAGCCTCCGAAAAGGTTGTCATCGAAATTGAATGCTCGCTTTTCATCGCAAAGAAAGGCGACAGAAAGGCGGGAGATGCCTAAAGCGCCCTGCCCACCGAGCTTGTCCATGCCGCGCTCATTCGTCCAAACAGCTCAGAACCCTGCATCGGGCTTGGAGAGATAGTCGAGTTCTGCTGCCGTCGATTCCCGCCCGAGCATGGCATTGCGGTGAGGAAAGCGCCCGTAGGCGGCGATTACCTCGCGGTGACGGATCGCATAATCGAGATATTCCTCGTCACCGAGCGCGGTGAACAGGGCCACCGAACAGTCCTGCTCGTCGAGGTTCTCGGCGTGTTCGAAGGGCAGGTAGAAGAAGGTCCGGCTAGCATGTTCAACCGCCTGGTCGGCACCGGCCGCAAGCGCAAGCTTGGCTTCCCGAAGGGCAAGCCCGTCGGTAGCAACGGCAAGCCCCGTGCCGCGATAGATGTTGCGGGGAAACTGATCGAGCACGATGACGGCCGCCAGCCGGCTCACCGGATCGGCCCGCCATTCATCGCCGACGCCCGCGGCAAGCGCCAGATGCGTATCGCGGAAAACATCCCGGATCTCGACATCGAGTTCCCGCGGGGGGCGAAACCATAGGTCGCGGCCACATCGAACGAACCAGAAATCGTAGACTTCGCGAGGTGTGCGGATCGTTGTCATGCTTTCCTCCCGCCGCGTTAGGTTCGATGACGTTATGCCGGTAAGCTCTAGTAAAAATAGGGCAAGGTGTGCCTGCGGCACCCTCATCCGCCCTACAGGCACCTTCCCCGTTGGGGAGAAGAGGGAGTCGAGACGTTGCCGCCAATCTCTTCTCCCCAGAGGGGGGCCGAAGGACGGGTCGAGACCCGTGGCTCGACCCCGGTCGTCGGTGCCGGCAGCCAGATGAGAGGGCCGCAGGCACACACCCTTCATCGTGACCTTCCACCTCTATCTACTTCTCCTCATGCAACGAAAACACCAGCATCGCCCTCGTCCCATCATGCCCGGGATCGTAAGCGAAATCCGATTTCAAGCTCGCGGCCATCGCCGTCAAAATCCGTGTGCCGAGGCCCGTTCCCCTCGCCGAGTTCTCTGGCGCAAACCCCGCTCCGTCATCTTCGACGATCAGGCGCAATTCGCCGTCGATCTGATCGACAACAACGCGGATCTCGCCTGAGACGCCGTCGGGATAGGCATATTTGAAAGCATTGGTGACGAGTTCACTGACGATCAACCCGAGCGTGATCACCTTGTCGGTCGCCAGATTGACCGGTTTTGCGGTCAGCACGATACGGTGCGGCCGCTTGTCGTCGCGCATCGAAGCTTCAAGCTCGGTCAGCAGGCTGTCCAGATATTCATCGACCTGCACCGAGCCGACCTGCCGGTTGGTGTAGAGCCGGCGGTGGACGCTCGCGATCGCGTTGATGCGCATCTGCGTCTCGTGCAGCGCATCGATCGCCACCTGGTCCTGGGTCATCGAGGATTGCATGCGGATCAGCGCGCCGACGAGGCCGAGGCTGTTGGCGATGCGGTGGTTGACTTCGGCAAGCAGCATTTCGGCATGGTCGCGCTGCTGGCGGATCACCTCCTGCGCCTGCGCCGTCTCGCGGCGGAAGCGGGCCCGCTCCAGCGCCTGTTCGAGGGCGGCGGCGAGCAGGTCGAAATAATCGGCCGAAATCCCCTTCAGCATGTAGTCATCGGCACCCGCCTTCAGCGCCGCGACCGCAATGCTGGTGTCGTCCGACCCCGTTGCATAGATGACCGGCGGATGATCCGGCACGGATGTGATGCAGGGCAGAATGTCGAGTCCGGTCTCGCCGCTCAGGAGATGATCGAGCACGACCGCATCGATGCCGCCTTCGGCGATCCGCGCCAGGCCGGCAGCACCACTCTGCGCCCACTCGACCGAAAAGCCGCAGCGCGCAAGGTTTTTCTGCATCAGGAGCGCGAGCCCCTCGTCGTCGTCGATATAGAGGATGTGGATCAGGGCATCCGCATCGCCGCTAGAATTGCTCATTCCGTCTCCCGGCGTTCTCTCTAAGCAACGATCGCCCGCAAGCGTCCGAGTCGTCGGCATGAGCACTGTCGTATTGCATTGACCGCCTGAGGTAAACATCGCTCATCGCTCGCTCTTGTCGCAGGCGACGTTAGCGCTTCCGGAATTTCCGATGGCCGGAAACTTCGGCGCCCGCCTCCTTCGGCAATTGCAGAAAGCGCAGCGACGAGACGATGCCGATTGCGCCGACCACGACGAAGGCCCATCGGAAATCGGCCATGACGGGATTGTCAGCACCTCTGAGAGCAGAGGAAATATTGAGCACGGCGGCTGCCACCGCAACGCCGAGCAGCATCGACATCTGCTGCAGCATGCTCGACAGCGTCGAGGCCGAGCTTCGCTGCGCCGGGCCGATATCGGCAAAGGCGAGCGTGTTCAGCGCCGTGAATTCCATCGACCGCGAGAGGCCGGCGAGAAAGAGCAGCGCATGGATGAAAAACGGCGGCGTCTCCGGGGTCAGGAAACCGCAAGCAACGATCGAAAGCGCGGCAATCAGTCCATTGAGCCCGAGAACGGTGCGGAAGCCAAAGAAGCGCAAGAGCGGTGTCGTCACCGCCTTCATGCTGAAATTGCCGAGAAAATACACGAGCAGATAGGCGCCGGCGGCAATCGAGCTCAGTCCGAAGCCGAGCTGGAACAAGAGAGGCAGCAGGAAAGGCGTCGCATTGATGGCCGTTCGGCAAGCCGTGCCCGCCGAGAGCGTCGACATCGAAAAGGTCTGGACGCGGAAAGCCGAGAGATCGAGCAGCGGATTGTCGACGGCAAGGAAATGCCGCGTCGCCATAACCGATAATAGGACGCCGGCCGCCAGCATGGAGATGACCGGCCAAATCCCGCCTTCCCATTTGACCGAAAGCTCCAAGGCCGCGAGCAGCAGGGTCAATCCGGCCGCGCTCAGGACAAAGCCAAGAATATCCAGCCGGCCGGGATCGGCCTCCCGCTGTTCGGGCACGAAGCGCAGCACCAGCCCCATGCCGACGATGCCGGTCGGAATATTGATCAGGAAGTTCCAGTGCCAGCTGGCATAGGTGGTGATGAAGCCCCCGAGCACAGGGCCGACCACGGGCGCCGTCAGCGCCGGCCAAGTGATGAGCGCAATCGCCTGGACGAGTTCGGATTTGCGGGCATTCTTCAGCACGATGATGCGCCCGACCGGCGTCATCAGCGCGCTCCCTGCCCCCTGCAGCGCCCGCCACAGCACGAATTCTGTGAGGCTGCCGGAGAGCCCGCAGAACAGCGAGGCGCCGGTGAAGACGCCGATCGACACCAGGAAGACGCGGCGCGCGCCGAAACGATCGCCGAGCCAGCCCGACAGCGGAATGAAGGCCGCCATCGTCAGCATGTAGACGGTGATGCCGATGCTCATCGACACCGGCTGCACGCCGAAGCTTGCCGCCATCTGCGGCAGCGAGGTGGCGACGATCGTGCCGTCAAGGATCTGCATGAAGAAGGAAACGGCAACGACCAGAGCCACGATCTTCGCCTGGCGGTCGTTTGCCGCCTCTTGTCCCTGCTCGCTCGTCTCTGCCGTGGTCATGGATCCGCCAATGAAAATTCCGGATGACGCGGCAGGGAAGCGGGAGGAAGCCGATCGGAGATCTGCCGCGAGGGGAGCGCGGTTGAACCACGCCCTGGCTGAATACGCCTGTTGCATCAGGCCCGAAAGGCTAAATCTCGCACTGCACCGGAATTTCCCGAGACGGCCGGCATGGACAAAAGAAGAAGGCCTCACCGGAGGCGAGGCCAAGTTTGAACCGCTCCCGGGAAAACAGGAGCGGCGTTGAGGTCCATACCCTGCGGTCCATCCGCCAGCGAGGCCGGATTTCGTGGTATCGGTACGCCTGCACGGGAAATTTTCACGAGTTGCCAGGAGATCGGCCGAAACCCGGCCGGCAGCACCTGTGCGCCGCAGTAACTAATATCACTTGCAATGTTTATAAAATGCGCTATCACTAAACACATTGCTAAACATGATGATTGAGGAGTTCATGTGAGCATTCTCTGAAACGGGTGAACATGCGACGCCGGTGGGAAGCCGGTCTTGGTTCTGGGAGGAACTTATGCAGAAAACATCGAAAGCCCTTTTGGGGCTGGCCACGGCGTTCGTCATGTCGTCGGCATTGCCCGATCTCGCCAAAGCCGATGAACTTACGCTGTGCTGGGCCGCATGGGACCCTGCCAATGCACTCGTTGAGCTCTCGAAGGACTTCACCGCCAAGACAGGCACGCAGATGAAGTTCGAGTTCGTTCCCTGGACGAGCTACGCCGATCGCTTCCTCAACGAGCTGAATTCCCACGGCAAGCTCTGCGACCTCATTATCGGCGACAGCCAGTGGATCGGCGGCTCGGCCGAGAACGGCCACTACGTCAAGCTGAACGACTTCTTCGACAAGGAAGGCATCAAGATGGATGACTTCGTGCCGGCGACTGTTGTCGGCTACTCGGAATGGCCGAAGAACACGCCGAACTATTGGGCGCTGCCCGCCATGGGCGACGTCGTCGGCTGGACTTACCGGAAGGACTGGTTCGAAAAGCCGGAACTCCAGAAGGAATTCAAGGCGAAATACGGCCACGATCTCGCAGCCCCGAAGACCTACGATGAGCTGAAGCAGATCGCCGAGTTCTTCCAAAAGCGTGAGATCGACGGCAAGACCGTCTATGGCGCCTCGATCTATACCGAGCGCGGCTCCGAAGGCATCACCATGGGCGTCACCAACGTGCTCTACGACTGGGGCTTCCAGTACGACAACCCGAAGAAGCCATACGAGATGGAAGGCTTCGTCAACTCGGCTGACGCGGTCAAGGGCCTCGAATTCTACAAGTCGCTCTATGACTGCTGCACCCCGCCCGGCAGCTCCAACGTCTACATGGTCGAATCCGCCGACGCCTTCAAATCCGGCCAGGTCGCCATGCAGATGAACTTCGCCTTCACCTGGCCCGGCCTCTACAAGGACGAGAAGGTCGGCGGCGACAGGATCGGCTTCTTCCCCAATCCGGCGGAGAAGGCGCATTTCGCCCAGCTCGGCGGTCAAGGCATCTCGGTGGTCTCCTATTCCGACAAGCGCGACGCCGCCCTGAGTTACATCAAATGGTTCGCGCAGCCCGAAGTGCAAGCCAAGTGGTGGGAACTCGGCGGCTTCTCCTGCCTGAATTCGGTCGTCAACGCACCTGATTTCGCCAAGAGCCAGCCCTATGCCCAGGCTTTCCTGGACTCGATGGCGATCGTCAAGGACTTCTGGGCCGAGCCAAGCTACGCCTCGCTGCTGCAGGCCATGCAGAAGCGCGTCCATAACTACGTCGTCGCCGGCAACGGCACCGCCAAGGAAGCGCTCGACGGCCTGGTGAAGGACTGGAGCGACGTCTTCAAGGACGACGGCAAAATCTAGTGCCTCAGGGGATTGGCGGCATCCCTCTGCGCGCCATCCTCACCAGGATGGCGGCCCGGATCGGCAGACGAGCCGGGCCGCCGGATCTTTCATACCCTAAAAGACCGGGTGAAACCTTGACCATTTCCCATCCCTCGATTGTCGAGAAAGCCGCCGACGCGACAGCAAGGGCAACGCCCGCCTCGCTCGCCCGGCACGTCCGCGGCCTCTCCGACAGGGCGATCGCGTGGCTGTTCATCGCGCCTGCCATCACCCTGCTCCTGGCGATCAACATCTTCCCCCTCATCTGGGCGGTCTATCTCTCCTTCACCAATTATCGTGCCAACCGGCCGAATGCGCCGGTCCAGGGCGTCGGGTTGGGAAATTATGAGCGTGTTCTCAACGATCCCGACATATGGCAGGCGATGCAGACCACCGCCCATTTCGTCTTCTGGACGATCCTGCTGCAGACGGTGATCGGTTTTGCGCTTGCCTACCTGATCGACCGCAAGTTTCGCGGCCATGCCTTCTGGACGACCATCATCCTGATCCCGATGATGCTGTCGCCCGCCGTGGTCGGCAACTTCTGGCGCTTTCTCTACGAACCGCAGATCGGCCTCTTCGCCTATGCCGTCTCGCTGGTATCGGGCATTCCGACATCCGATGTCCAGATGCTCGGCAATGTCTCTCTGGCGCCCTGGGCGATCATCATCGTCGATACCTGGATGTGGACGCCCTATGTGATGCTGATCTGCCTCGCCGGGCTTCGCTCGATCCCCGACTATATCTACGAGGCGGCCGAGGTCGATCGTGCATCGCCCTGGCGTCAGTTCTGGTCGATCACCGTGCCGATGGCCCTGCCCTTCATCATGCTCGCGGTGCTTTTCCGCGGCATCGAGAATTTCAAGATGTTCGACATGGTGACGCTGCTGACCGGCGGCGGACCGGGCTCGGTCACCGAGGTTGCCTCGATTACGCTGAAACGCGCCGCCTTCGAAAGCTGGGCGACCGGCCGGGCCTCGGCCTTCGCCATCGTCCTCTTCGTCGCGGTGTTCGGCCTCGCCAACATCTACGTCAAGGCATTGAACAAGGTGAAGCAAAGATGAGCGCCGCCAATACAGCACATTCGGTCGTCGAGCCGAGCCTCACCAGCAAGCGCATCGCCGGCACGATCGTCGTCCTCTATGCGCTGGTCACCCTCATCCCGCTCGTCTGGATCTTCCTGACCAGCATCAAATCGCCGCCGGATTCGATCAGCTATCCCCCGAAGATCGTTTTCACGCCGTCGCTCGAAGGCTATTGCAATCTCTTCACCACGCGCACGCGGCAGACACCTGATTACATCGCCTCGCTGCCGGCGCCGGTCGGCACCTGCGATGAGGTGACGCGCAAGCGCAACATGGTGATCGCAGGCCCGTCGAACTTCCTGCCGCGCTTCGTCAACTCGCTTGTCATCGCCTTCGGCTCGACCTTCCTGGCGGTCTTCCTCGGCACGCTCGCCGCCTACGGCTTCTCCCGCTTCAGGGTGCCGCTCGCCGACGACCTGCTGTTCTTCATCCTGTCGACGCGCATGATGCCGCCCATCGCCGTCGCCATCCCGATCTACCTGATGTATCGCGAGCTCGGCCTGTCGGACACGGCGCTCGGCATGATCCTGCTCTATACCGCCGTCAACGTCTCGCTCGCCGTCTGGCTGCTCAAGGGCTTCATCGACGAGATCCCGCGCGAATACGAGGAGGCGGCGATGATCGACGGCTATACGAGGCTGCAAGCCTTCCGCAAGGTCGTGCTGCCGCAGGCGACCACCGGCATTGCCGCGACTGCGATCTTCTGCCTGATCTTCGCCTGGAACGAATATGCCTTCGCCGCCCTTCTCACCTCGGGCGAGGCCCAGACCGCGCCGCCTTTCATCCCGACGATCATCGGCGAAGGCGGGCAGGACTGGCCGGCGGTCGCCGCCGGCACGACGATCTTCCTGATCCCGATCCTCGTCTTCACTATTCTCCTGCGCAAGCAGCTGCTGCGCGGCATCACCTTCGGAGCCGTCCGCAAATGAGCCACCTGGTCGAGACACGCACCCGCACCCCTGCCCGCCCGAAACGGCCATTCTTGCTGCGCCGCGGTCCGATGGAGAATATCGCCACCGTGCTGATCGGGCTCGGCTTCCTGATGCTGTTCCAGCCCTTCCTGCTGGTGCTCTACACCTATTCGCTGGTGACCCTGCTGATCGGCACCGTCATGTTCATCATCGTCTCGAAATTCCCGGAGTAAACCATGGCGGACATCCGGATCGAAAATCTCCGCAAGGAATTCGGCAGCTTCGTCGCCGTTGAGAATTCGACCTTCAGCGTCCATGACGGCGAATTCCTGGCGCTGCTCGGGCCTTCCGGCTGCGGCAAGACGACGACGCTTCGCATGATCGCCGGCCTCGAGTTGCCCTCGAGCGGCAAGATTCATCTCGACGGCGAGGACGTCACCTTCAACCGCGCCAGCGCCCGCGACATCGCGTTCGTCTTCCAGCTCTTTGCGCTCTACCCGCATATGAATGTGCGCAAAAACATCGGCTTCCCGCTGCTGTCGCAGGGCATGCCCAAGGCCGAGATCCGTCAGCGCGTCGAAGAGACCGCCCGCCTGCTGCAGATCGATCATATTCTCGACCGCTCGGTCTCGGGCCTTGCCGGCGGCGACCGGCAGCGCGTGGCGCTCGGCCGCGCCATCGTCCGCCGCCCGAAATGCTTCCTGATGGATGAGCCGCTCGGCACGCTTGATGCCGAGTTCCGCGAGATCATGGTCCACGAGCTTCGCGAGCTGCACAACCGCATCCATGCCACCACCGTCTACGTTACCCACGACCAACACGAGGCGATGGCGATGGCCGACAAGATCGCCGTGATGAACCACGGCGTCATCGAGCAGTTCGGCACCCCGCAAGAGATCTATGCCAAGCCGGCGACCATGTATGTCGCCGACTTCATCGGCTCACCGCCGATGAACTTCATGCGCTTCACCTCCGGCCTGAAGAGCGGCGACACATCCATCCTGCTCGACGGCGTCAATGTCGCCGTTCCCGAGATTCATCAGGACATGGCAGAAAGCGAACTGGCGCTCGGTGTCAGGCCCGAGCATATCCGCTTCAGCGACGCCTCGCCCCTTCGCGGCGCCGTCTATGGCAGCGAATATCTCGGCACCAACCAGGTTGTTGCCGTGGAAACCCCGGGCGGTCTGATCAAGGCCCGCGTTCCCGCCAGTCGCAGTTTCCGGATCGGCGAGACCGTCGGCCTCGAATTCAATCCGGCGAACCTCGCGCTCTTCGACTGCGTCTCGGGCCGCGCGGTGCCATCCCAGCTCTATAAGGAGACCCGGCATGGCTGATGTCGTCCTCAGAAATCTCAGCAAGCGCTTCGGCGACACCCAGGCTCTTGATGGGCTCGATCTTTTTATACGCGACGGCGAGTTCGTCGTGCTGCTCGGTCCCACAGGCGCCGGCAAGACCACGACGCTCAGGCTGATCGCCGGGCTTGAAAGACCCGACAGCGGCCGCATCGAGATCGGCGGCCGCAACGTCGCGGCCGAAGCGCCGGCGGGGCGCGACGTCGCCTTCGTCTTCCAGCAATATTCGCTCTATCCGCACATGACGGTTTACGAGAACCTCGCCTTCCCGCTGAAGGCGCCGGTGCGCAAGCTGAGTGCGGAGGAGATCGACCGGCGCGTGCGCGAGGTCGCGCGCATGGTCCGCATCGACCACAAGCTCGAAAACCGCTCGACCAGGCTCTCCGGCGGCGAGATGCAGCGCGTCGCGATTGGCCGGGCGCTGGTGCGCCGGCCGGCGATCTATCTGATGGACGAACCGCTGTCCTCGCTCGACGCCAAGCTGCGCGCCGAACTGCGCCTGGAGCTGAAGCGCATCCAGAAGGAGCTCGGTTCGACGCTGCTCTATGTCACCCACGACCAGGTGGAAGCCATGACCATGGCCGATCGCATCGGCATCGTCGCCGAGGGCCGGCTGATGCAGGTGGGAACGCCGCGCGAAATCTACGGCAATCCCGCCAACCTGCATGTCGCCGCCCGCCTCGGCCAGCCGCACATCAATCTTCTGCCGGCGGATCTGCTGCCGGGCGGCCGTCCGCCCTCCGGCACCAAAACCGTCGGCGCCCGCACCGAACATCTCGATATCGTCGTCGGCAAGGATGCCAATGCCGAGGTCGACTGGATCGAGCATCTCGGCGACCAGAACCATCTGCATATCCGGGCGGGCAATCACAAACTCGTCACACTCGCGGATCCATATCTGGCGATCGCGCCGGGCGACCGCATCAGCCTGACGCTGCGCGATCCGCTTTATTTCGATGCGGCTGGACAGCGCCTGTCGTGACCGGCAAACAAAATGATGATGGCATGAAAAACAAACGGACGGGTCTCAACCGATGAAACACTTCTTCAACCGCAGGGAAACGATCGTCACCGAAGCTCTGGACGGCCTGCTACTGACGACGAGCAGCGGCCGTCTCGCCCGTCTCGACAGCTTTCCCGACATCAAGGTGATCCTGCGTGCGGACTGGGACAAGTCAGAGGTCGCAATCATCTCGGGCGGCGGCGCCGGCCATGAACCCTCCCATGCCGGCTTCGTCGGTAAGGGCATGCTGACGGCGGCCGTCTCCGGGGAGATCTTCGCCTCGCCGAGCGTCGATGCGGTGCTGACGGCGATCCGCGCCGTGACCGGCCCGAAAGGCGCCCTGCTGATCGTCAAGAACTATACCGGCGACCGCCTGAATTTCGGCCTTGCCGCCGAAAAGGCGCGCGCCGAGGGCTTCGACGTCGAAATGGTTATCGTCGCCGACGACATCGCCATCCCCGGCATCAACCAGCCGCGCGGCGTCGCCGGCACGCTGTTCGTCCACAAGATCGCGGGCTATCACGCCGAAAGAGGCGAGGAGCTGAAGACGGTCGCGGCCCACGCCTCGGCTGCTGCCGGCGATATCGTCTCGCTCGGCATGTCGCTCTCGACCTGCAGCGTGCCCGGCCAGGCGCATGAGGATCGCCTCGGCGCTGAAGAAGGCGAACTCGGCCTCGGCATCCATGGCGAACCCGGCGCCGAGCGCATCGCGCTGCAGCCGGTCGCCGATATTGTCGCCACCATGGCGGCGCGCCTGACCCCGGCTTTGCGCGAAGGGGCAGACCACGCCCTCCTCCTCAACAATCTCGGCGCCGTGCCGCCGCTCGAAATGACCGTCATCGTCAAGACAGTGCTGTCCTCGCCGCTTGGCCGCCACATCAGGCTGATCGTCGGCCCGGCGCCGATGATGACCGCGCTCAACATGAACGGCTTCTCGCTGTCGCTGATCCGGCTGGATGCCGTGCGCGAAGCGGCGCTGACGGCAGTGGTCGAGCCGCATGCCTGGATGCCGGCCGTCAAACGCCACGAGATCAGGGTTATCGCCGCGCCGAGAACGGCGAGCCACTTGAACGGCGCAGCCACACCAGGGGAGAACAGCCGCTACCGACGCCTGATCACGGCACTCTGCGAGCACCTGATCGAACAGGAAAACGAGCTCAACCGGCTGGACGGCCGCGTCGGCGACGGCGATACCGGCTCGACGGTGGCGACAGGCGCGCGCAGCGTGCTTGCCCGCCTCGACACGCTGCCGCTCGATAAGCCGGCGGCAACGCTTGCCTCGCTCGGCGACATCCTCGGCACCAGCATGGGCGGATCGAGCGGCGTGCTGCTGTCCATCTTCTTCACCGCCGCGGCAAAGGCGATGGCCGATAGAGCCGATATATCAGCAGCGCTTCTTGCCGGGCTCGACAGGATGACGTTCTATGGAGGAGCAGGAGTCGGCGACCGGACGATGGTCGATGCACTCTCGCCTGCCCTGCAGGCGCTCGCGTCAGGCGATATCGCTGCCGCTGCAAGGGCAGCGGCATCAGGCGCGGAGTCGACGAAGACGATGACGAAGGCGAGAGCCGGACGCGCCTCCTATGTCGGCGAAAGGGATCTCGCGGGTGTCGCCGATCCCGGCGCGGTCGCGGTCGCCGGCGCGTTCGGCGTGGCGGCAAGCCTCGCCTGACCGGGTAAAGTTTGAAAGCCCGCGGGAGACGGGCGTCAGGGAGGAAGGCAGTGCAGGCGGAACCGGTGCTTGTGGCAGAACTGATCGAAGTGTGCCGCGCGACGATCGCGGAAAACGCCGATCACCTCTGCGCACTCGATCGCGCCATCGGCGATGGCGATCACGGAACCAATATGCGGCGTGGCTGCGAGGCGGTGAGCGCCGAGGGCGAAAGCCTGTCCAGCCTGCCCTTCCCCGACGCCGTCGAAAAGATCGGCCTGACGCTGGTGATGAATGTCGGCGGTGCGGCCGGCCCGCTCTACGGAACGCTGCTGATCGAGATCGGCCGCGAGCTTCGTAAAAGCGAGGAGAAGGCCGATTTTCCCCTGGTGCTGAAACAGGCGATTGACGCGGTGGCAAAACGCGGGCGGTCGCACGCCGGCGACAAGACGCTGCTCGACGTGCTCTATCCCGTCCATGCGGCGCTGGCCAAGCGGTCTCCACTCGGTGACGTCGCCCGCAAAGCCGAGCGCTCCGCCGACAGGACAGCCGCGATGAAAGCGATGCGCGGACGCGCCGCCTATCTCGGCGACCGCTCGATCGGCCATGTCGATCCCGGCGCGTCGAGCTGCGCGCTGCTGACAACGGCGATCTGCCGCTATCTCGGGGAGCGCCGCCCCGATGAATGAAAGGACCGAGATGAATGGAAAGACAGCAAATGTGGGCATCGTGATCGTCTCCCACTCGCCACTGGTGGCAAGGGGCATCGCCGACATGGTGCGGCAGATGGTCGGCGATTGCGTGCCGCTTGCCTGGTCGGGCGGCAACGTCCATGGCGATCTCGGCACCGATGCCGGCGGCATCCTGAAGGCGATCGAGGCCGCCTGGTCAGATGCCGGCGTCGCCGTCTTCGTGGATCTCGGCGGCGCCGAGACCAACAGTGAGATGGCGATCGAAATGCTCGGCCTTCCCCGTTCGGCGCTCGTCTCCATCTGCAACGCCCCGCTCGTCGAAGGCGCGGTCATCGCCGCCGCCGAAGCCTCAGGGGGCGCGTCGCTTGCCAAGGTCGTCGCCACGGCAGAGGAACTGTCGCCCTGATGCCGAACCGATTGCGTGGTGAAAAACAGGAGCCCGATCAATTGCACCTGAACTGCCAGACAGAGGTGGAAGTCAAGCACGGCGTCGGGCTGCATGCCCGCCCCTCCGTCACCTTCACGCGCCTTGCCAAATCTTTCCCCTGCTCGATCGAGGTCGCCGTCAACGGCAGTGACGTCTGGCTGAACGGCAAGAGCATCATCAAGATTATGGGCGCGAGAATCCGCAAAGGTTCGATCCTTAGAATACGCGCGGACGGCATTCTCGCCGAAGAGGCGATCCGTGCCCTAAAGGACCTCATCGAGCGCAACTTCGATGAGGATAAGAAACATGGCAGAACCGCTTAGGCTGAAAGCAAAGAGAGCATCCCCGGGAATCGCATCCGGCCCTGCCTTTCTCGCGGAAGAGCCGGGGGCTGCTTCCGCGCCCGAGACCGCCGGCGGCTACGGCGCGCTTGAGAAGGCGATCGATATCTCGATCGGCGAACTTGAGCGCCTCGCCGAGGGCGCCGATGCCGAAAGCCGCGATATCATCGATTTCCAGATCGAGGTGCTCCGCGATCCGACGATCGCGGAAGCAACGGGCGCCCGCATGCAAGCCGACGAGAATGTCGTCTTCGCCTGGGTCGCCACGCTCGACGCCTATATCGGCGAACTCGAAGCGGCCGACGAGGAACAGATGCGGGCGCGCGCCATCGACATTCTCGACATCAAGAACCGTGTGCTCGGGGCGCTTGCCGGCACCCCGGTCGCCGATTTCCCGCCCGGCTCGGTCTTCGTCGGCAAGGATATGGAGCCGAGCCGCTTCCTCGCTCATGACTGGTCGAAGGGCGGTGGTATCGCGTTGTTTGCAGGCAGCGCCGCAGGCCACGTCGCCTTGCTCGCCCGGGCAAGATCGGTGCCGATGGTGGTCGGCACAGGCCGTTTTTCAGTCGCGGACCGCGATCCTGTCGGCGTCGATGGCGACGCCGGCGTCGTCATTCTCAAGGCGGGCGGCATGCTGATCCCGCCGCTCGCGCCAGCCGGCGGCACCAAGACCGAAAGCCGCGAACTGCGCACGGCGGACGGCGTACCGATCCTTGTCTCCATTAATATCAACGACCCCGCCGAGATCGATGCGCTCGATCCGGCAACGGCGGGCGTTGGCCTGATGCGCTCGGAATTTTCAGTCACCTCGATCGCCGATGCCGCCAATGAGGAACGCCAGCTGGCGATCTATCGCCGCGTGCTGGAGCAGGCGGGCGAAAAGCCGGTGATCATAAGAATGCTGGATATAGGCGGAGACAAGCCGCTTGCCGGCCTCGAAGACCTGCCGGCTCTCGAGCCGGGCCTGCGCGGCATCCGGCTGCTGCTTGCCCGGCCGGAAATCGCCCGCGTCCAGGCCCGCGCCCTGCTGCGCGCCGCCGTCTTCGGCAAGCTTTCGGTGATGTTGCCGATGGTGACCTTTCCCGACGAGATCGACAGGATGCGCGAACTGTTCCGCGAGGAGGCCGAAAAGCTCGGCCGCCGCGCCCTGCCGCACCGGATGCCGCCGATCGGCATGATGGTGGAGGTGCCATCGGCCGCATTTATGCTCGACACTTTCAGATCGGCCGCCTTCTTCTCCTTCGGCACAAACGACCTCACGCAATACCTCGTCGCCTCCGCCCGCGACGGCAACGAAACCGATGACGGCAAGGCAGCACCCGCCCTACTCCGGCTGATCGAGCTGGCGGTAAAACTTGCCGGCGGCAAGCCCGTCAGCATCTGCGGCGACATGGCCGGCGATCCCCGCTATCTCCCGGGGCTGCTTGCCGCCGGCCTCCGGAATTTTTCCGTGGCGCCGGCCCGCCGTCCCGCGATAAGATCGGCGATAACAGGCCTCAACGCCGATGGCACAAGGGCAGCCGGAGAGTAGGATGGCGCGCGAAGACACCGAAGACGCCATAATCGCCTACAAGTCCATTCTGGCGCAGATCATCGACAATAGGCCGTCCGGCACGCGCCAGCGTCTGGCCACGGCGCTCGGCAAGCACCGCAGCTTCGTCACGCAGATCACCAGCCCGACTTATGCGACACCGCTGCCGGCACGCCATCTCGCGACAATCGTGCGCGTCTGCCACTTCAGCGCCGCCGAAGAAGAACGCTTTCTCGAAGCCTATCAGGCCGCCCATCCCGGCAAGCTCCCGGATCTCGGCCATTCCGAGAAATTGCGGCACTTGTCGCTGATGGTGCCCGACTTCGGCGACGACAGGAAAAACCGCCTCCTGGAAGAGGCGATCTCCGATCTGGTGCAGAAGATCGTCGCGATAGCAGGGGCGAGCGAGCAGTGAAGAGTGAGCGAACTGACGTAGCGTAATGTTTTTGGCCTTGGGAGGGGCTTGATGAAGAAGTTCATGAACACCGCGGAAACCATGGTCGCCGAAAGCGTCGAAGGCTTTGTGCGCGCCCATGAGGCCTTGGTGGTGTTCGGGACCGAGCGCAAATGCGTCCGCCGCCGCCAACTGACGTCAGGCAAGGTGGCGCTGATATCAGGCGGGGGCGCCGGCCACGAGCCGATGCATATCGGCTTCGTTGGCCAGGGCATGCTGGATGCCGCCTGTGTCGGCCATATCTTCACCTCTCCGACGCCCGCCCAGATCATTGCCGCCATCGAAGAGGCCGATACCGGCGCCGGCTGCCTGCTCGTGGTCAAGAACTATGATGGCGACCTGATGAATTTCGAAATGGCCATCGAGATGGCCGGTGACCGCCACAGCCTCGACATGATCGTCGTCAGCGACGATATCGAGACATCGAGATCAGGCGAAGGCCGCGGCCGGCGCGGCGTCGCGGGTACGCTGATCGTCGAAAAGATCCTGGGTGCCGCCGCCGAACGCGGCATGCCGCTCGCCGAATTGAAGCAGCTTGGCGAGAGGTTGAACACCCGCATCCGCTCGATGGGGGTCGCGCTGAACGGCGTGACGGTGCCGCAGACCGAGCGCACGACGTTTTCGCTCGGACCCGACGAGATGGAAATGGGCGTCGGAATCCACGGTGAGCCCGGCCATGCCAGGCAGCCGTTCACCGCCGCGGACGCCATCATCGGGCATCTTTGCGAGACCATCATCGCCGACATCACGGTCACGCCGGGTGCCCGGGCGCTGCTCTTCATCAACGGCCTCGGCGGCACGCCGCCTGCCGAACTCTACCTCGCCTATGCCTCCGCCCGCCGTGTCATCGAGGAGATAGCCGTCCCGATCGAGCGCTCGCTTGTCGGAACCTACGTCACCTCGCTCGACATGCAGGGACTGTCCGTCACCCTCGCCTTACTGAGCGACGAGGAGGTCGCGCTCTGGGACGCACCGGTGGCGACGGCGGCTTTGCGCTGGCCGTGAAGGCGGAAGTTGCAATTAACAATCACCAGCGCTTCGTTCATGTGGAATGAGGAATCAAGGCTTGCGATTTAATCGGACGCGATGTATATGTATCGGCACTCAACAAGCTGGACGGATAGATCCATGCCCGCATCCAAAAACACAAAAGCACCCGCCATGCCCGCCTCCCCACAGCCCGGCGAAAGCGGCAAGAAGCTTTCGAACTTCCTGTGTTTCGCCGTCTATTCCGCCAATCTCGCCTTCGGCCGCGCCTATAAGCCGATCCTGGACGAGCTTGGCCTGACCTACACGCAATATATCGCCCTGGTCGCCCTTTCCGAGGAGGATGGCCAGACGGTCAGCATGCTGGGGGAAAAACTGTTCCTCGAATCCAACACGCTGACGCCGATCCTCAAGAAGCTGGAATCGGCAGGCTATCTCACGCGCCATCGCGATCCCGCCGATGAACGGCAGGTCCGCGTAAGCCTGACGCCAGCTGGGCGCGATCTCCTCGTCGAGGTCGACCCCGGCGGCACGCTGATTGCCGCCAGTGGCCTCGGCGATGATTTCCCCGTCGTACGCCAATCGGTGACGAGGTTGCGCGACAACCTGTTGCGAGCGCAGGCCGAACCGGAAAAGCCATGATGGCAACAGCAGTCACAAGCTGGTGACATGCTTGCAGCGACGCATTTTCTTCCGCAGCGAGGAGACCACATGCCCGAGATCGCGATGGGCGCCTTGAGCCGCAATGGGATGCTGCTTCTCGCAAGGCGTAATTCAGAGCGCAGGATCTATCCGGGTCGCTGGAGCCTCCCCGGCGGCCATATCGAGGATGGCGAAGACGCCGAGACGGCGATGCGCCGGGAATTGATGGAGGAAATAGGCATCACGCCGGAGCGGTGGCGGCTTGCGGCAAAGTTCGTATCGCAAGCTCCGCCTGAGTCATCGGCCACCTTTCACGTCTATCACGTCGATCAATGGCAGGGATTGCCGCAACTCGTCGGCGATGAACATACCGAATTCAGATGGTTCACTGCCGCCGAGATCGAACAGGAAACCGATCTGGCGCCGTCCCAGCTCGGTGACATCCTCTCAAGCCTCGCGATACGAGGAAGCGGCAAGGACTGAAAGCGCGGCGCGCTTCGTGATCTACTGCCGCAGCGGCCGGAATGCCGTCCTGAGTTCGGCAGCGAAAGCCATCGGCTGCTCCCATGCGGCGAAGTGACCGCCTTTCTCCAGCCTGTTGTAGTGAATGAGCTTCGGATAGGCCTTCTCCGCCCAGCTCTTCGGCGCCTGGTAGATCTCGTCGGGAAAAGCACTGACGGCGACCGGGATCTTGATGCCGGGTCGAAGAACCCTCCTGTCGGATGATGCGCATTTTCCCAATAGAGGTGCGCCGACGAGATTGCCGTGTTCGTCAGCCAGTAGAGCGTGACATTGTCGACAATATCGTCCTTCGTGAGCCCCTCGTTCTCTCCGTCGAATACCCGCGCGATCATCCGTAGCTGCGGACGTCGTGGTCGAGCATCCACGGTCGGGCTATGCCTCTGCTGCCCTGATTGCTCTTTGAGGCTGGCGCGACGACATTGCTGCAAGCGCGCCCTGCTCCATCATCTCGGCCGCTTTCGCGTAGCCGCCGCCCATTCCGTCCAGAAAATGCAGATGCGAATCTGGCCGGCCCGATGGCACCAGGCAGGTCATCAGCGCATGCGACTGGCAGTGCAGGCCGAAATCGATCTCGCCACGCGCTCTTGCCGCAACGAGAATGGCTTCGACCCTGTCGATCTCCTCCGGCGTGCAGTCCAGCGTCAGGCGCAGACCGTCGTCGAATTTGCGGAAATCCGAATTGGAGGCGACTTCGGACCAGGCTGTCGCACTGACCTGCTTTGCGCCATCCCTCGGCACCGCGCTCTCTGCCGAAATCGGATAAGACCGGTGCGATGCAGTATCGAAAACAGCAAGCACGCGCTTCGCCAGCGCCGCAAAAATCTCCGGGCTGGTGTGGTCGCGAGGCTCGACCAACAGCGACAGAATCTCGCCCTGCCGGCTCGGGAACGGCGCCCAATCACAGCTGAGGCCTGTGAGGTCCGGCCTCGTTGCGTAGCGCCCCGGCTTGACCAGATAGCGGCCATTCTTGATCTGCTGCTCCGCCCATTTGAGGCCGCCGCCCGCAAACATTGCATAAGTCGCAGTCTCGGAGGCGGCATAGCGCGCGATCTTCACGTCGCGACCGGCGGCGCGGATCTCGCGCACGGTCAGCAGCCCGACACGAAGGTCAAGGTGAAGATCGGTCGCAGCGAAGCCCGCCACCTGCCGCAATGCCGATGGCGCAGCCATGCTCCCGTGCGGCGGCAGCGCGAAAGCCGCCCCGTCCCCGCGAAACACGAAGGGGAAATCGAACAAGCCCCAGGCATTGCCGAGTGCCACGATGATCGAGGCGCCGGCATAATTGACGTCTTCATAGCGCCCTGCCCCGATCGCCGCCGTCGAGCTGATGACGTCGGTGATGCCGATCAGCCAATCATCGGGCAGCGGCTCGTAGACGTCGGGGTCGACCACGAGCGAAAACTCGTCATAGGCCCGGTGTGGCTCTGCATGGCTGTCGATCATGGCATATTCTCCGGATCGGTCGATAGAGGCTGGTTCAGGAACGGGTCTGCCGCAAATCGGCAGACCCCCGCTTCGAAGATGACGGCGAAATGCGCCGGCCCTTCCGGTCAGACAAGCCGGGTTTCGACGTCGATATTGCCGTGCGTCGCCTTGGAATAAGGGCAGATGCCATGGGCTGCCTCGATCAGTTCCTCGGCGACGTCGCGTTCGATACCGGACAGGCTGACATTGAGGCGCGCACGCAGGAAGAAGGAGCCGTTGTCGGTATTGAGAGTGATCTCGGCGTCGACCTCGGGACCGGCGGGCAGCGCGATCTTGCGCTGCGAGGCGGCAAGCTCGATGGCACCGATATAGCATGCCGACCAGGCGGCACCAAACAGGTTCTCGGCCGCCGGATGCGGCTGCGGCAGCTTGATGTCGAGCGTGCCGTCGCTGCTGCGTGCATAGCCCTCGCGGCCGCCGGCGATGTGGGTCTTGCCAGTGAAAAGAAGCTTCTCGGTCATGATGGTGTCCTTTCGATGAATTTATATCGCATCCGCTTTATTCGGATGCGCCTTAATATGCCTATTGGAAATCGATGTCAATATCATTCCGATTTAATCGGATACGATTTATTTTGACCGCAGGTGAAAGGCTGCCTCGCGAGCGCGTAGTTGCTGAGCCGGAAAACGGCCTGATTGGCGTTACCGTCTCAAGACCGCGGCCGGCCGTCGTCGAAGAGGGTGGCGAGCCACTGATAATATCGCGGCTGCTTCTGACGCAACTGGCTGCGCGAATAGGGCGGCCGTTCGATATCGCCGAACAGGTACACGCTCGCCGTGACCGCGAAGAATTCCCGATCGTTGCTCATCATGTAGGAATCGCCGGGCCAAAGCCCGCGGCCGTTGTTGAAGAATTGCCCGACATCGCCATTGCCGAATCCGCCGGGCAGCATCCGGTCGTTATAGGCGTGCAGAAGCTCGTGCAGGATGATCGGTTTGTCGGGATCGAGGCTCCTGACACGCAGGTCGATGCCGGTCTTGCTGCTGTAATGGCCGGGACCGAAGCCGGCGACGGCGGCGTTGGCCCAGATCGGAATCGTCCGCATGAAGGCGAGGACATCGGGCTTCAGACTGACATGCTCGACGATGTCGAGCTGCCTTTTGACGGCCGCGACCATCTCCTTGTCGGGCTCCGCACCTCTGGCATTGGTGAGATCGACCCGCCATCCATGATAGCTGAAAACGAGCGGATCGGCGGCCGCCACTCCTGCTGTCGCAACACTCATGGCGATGGCGGTACAAAGCTCCAGGATCGTCGAAATCGTCCGCACCGGCCCCTCCTCGGCGTGTCACGCTGCCGACTGTCGCACAGGCGACCAGAGGGTACAATCATGTCGCCGCAGCATTGATGCCGTTGACGTAAGGCCGGCGCTCAGACCTTCTCTTTCTTCCGAACCTTTTCCTTCGGCTCCGCCGGCGCATCCGGTGTCGGGGCGAGCAGCTTGCGCAGCGATGCGATCTTGTCCTTCACCAGCGGCCGGAACCGCGTCGCGCGATAGGGCATGTCGGCAGCGCCATAACCTTCCGGGCCGTCATCATTGCCGCGGTGGATTTCCGCGAGCTTGACGCCGATGAAGGTGCCGTCGACATAATGGGTATATTCGCCCACCCAGCGGATCGTATAGATCTCACCCTTGCGAATAAGCTGGTCGATGCTGACATGCTTGAAGGTATCGTTGATGCAGACGACCTTCTGGCCGACATGGAATTCATAGCTCATGGATCAGACTTTCCAATAGCAATCCGCCTCGCCGGTCCATAGCGCGTCCGGCGGCTGGGATGAACTCTTTTCTTGGAACCAGGGCCCAATTGCCGCGGCGGGCAACCGCGCCTTCGCCTAATCGCAATAGACCTTGCCGCTCTTGCGGGAGCGCAGATCAAAGTGGAAGTGGTTCCAGTGTTCCGGGTTGCTGCCCGGCCCGAGCACGGTATTGAAATAGCGGCAGCTGTCGGTGCGCACCGCCTTCAGAAGCCGGCCCTCGCGATAGGAGAACAGGCCCTTCTTGCGCACGTCGATCGCGTGGCCGTTCTTCAGCACGAACTTGCCGACGTCGATCGCGTTGCCGCGGGCATGTTCCGACATCGGATTATATCTCTGCCGGCTGTTGTTCATGCGCCGGCAGGAATAACCGCCGAGCGGCTGGATCGTCTTGATGCCGCTCCAGTAGCGAAAGCGGGCCGACGGCGCCAGCTCGTTCTTCACCCATTTGGCGAAGGCGAGCGTCACCTGGCAGTTCAGCGTCACGGCCGGCTTGACGCCGATATTGCCGGAAAGCCCCTTCAGCGATACCGGATAGGGCACCTGGCAGGCCGGCCCTTGCGAGATCGGCGGCTTCTCGTCGAAGAGCACGCCCAGGCGCTTCAACTCGCGCCGGCAGGCAAGCTCGGAGGCCGGCATGACGCTCGGGTCGACAGGCGCAACGGGCTCGCTCATCATCGGGTTGTTCGGCCGCAGCATCGCGACTTCTTCGCTCTCGTCCTCTTCGGGAACGCGGGTTGGCTCCAAGACCGGGCTGCCGTCGTTCCAGGCCGGCGCTCGACTCATCTCAGCCTGCGCTGCCGGATGCGGCATTGACCGGGGTGCGGACTGGCGCATTGGCTGATTGATCTGAGCCGGGTTGTCGGTGCCGATGCCGTCGACGACGGGTTCGCTGGCATTGCCCTCGGCAATCTGCTGCTGCTGTTCCTGCGCCAGCCCGACGACCGGTTCGGCCCCAAGCTCTTCATCCATGTTGACGCCGCCGGACGGGACAGCAAGGTTCTGCGTGCCGCCCCAGTTGCCGTTCGGCTGGCCTGCCGCCAGCGCCTCATCGCTATCGATCATCGGCAGCTTGCGGCCCTGGGATTCCGGCGCGGCCAGCGTCTGCGGCGCCTGTGCCGCGTGCCCGGTGCCGGCAAGGTTCGGCGTATCGAGATAATCGACCGAGCCCTGGCTGCTGCCGACAGGCCGGCCGAAGACAGGATAAGAGGCCTGAGTTTCCGCCGGCGCAAGGCGCTCCGCCCGCGCCATACGCGCTGCACCGCGAGACGGTGAAATCGAACTGACCCGGGTGCCATTGTCGACATTGGCCGGGGGCACTAGCCCGTCGCTGATCGAACAGGTGGTCAGCGCCGCCGAGAGCAGCACGGGCAGGAAGGCTCGCCGCGGAAAGGAAACAAACGCCATACTCTTATCGCTTCCATGGGCCGGCCGCAGAGTGACCGAAAAAACTCGGTCCAATTTTAGTTAAAAACGGTGAATGAAAACTTACCGGCACAATCTGAAGGCGGTGGAAATGAAAAAGGCCGGTCGCCCGGCCTTTTATCTTTGCTGTTTTTCACGCTGCCCGTGTGTACCGGCTCTCGGCCGGCCGCCCCGCCTCGCGCAGGCGGAAGTTCGAAAGCAGGGTCTTCAGCTGGGTACTCTCGTCAGCGAGCGTGCGGCTTGCCGCCGTCGTCTCCTCGACCATCGCCGCATTCTGCTGCGTCATCTGGTCCATGTGGTTGACGGAGCTGTTGATCTCGTTCAGTCCGGTCGACTGCTCGCGCGCCGCCGTCGCGATCGAAGCGACATGGTCGTTCACCTGGTTTACCAGCGCCTCGATCTCCAGCAGAGCCTCACCCGTCGAGCGCACCAGCGCAACCCCGCCCTCGACTTCCGCAGCCGACCGGCTGATCAACTCCTTGATCTCCTTGGCGGCGTTGGCCGAGCGTTGCGCGAGTTCGCGCACTTCCTGGGCAACGACGGCAAAGCCGCGGCCAGCCTCGCCGGCCCGCGCAGCCTCGACGCCGGCGTTCAGCGCCAGCAGATTCGTCTGGAAGGCAATCTCGTCGATAACAGAGATAATCTGGTTGATGCGGCTCGACGATTCCTCGATCCGGCCCATCGCCGTCACGGCGTTGCGGACGATGTCGCCGGAGCGGCCGGCGCTCGCTTTGGTTTCGGCCACCATCTCGCGCGCCTCGTTCGCCCGCTCGGATGCGGTCTTGACCGTGGCTGTGATCTCATCGAGTGCCGCCGCCGTCTCTTCGAGTGCCGCTGCCTGCTGTTCCGTACGCTTCGACAGGTTGCCGGTCGCCTCGCTGATGTCGGATGCGCTGTCGTTGACCACCCGGCTCGATTCAGCAATCGCGTGGATGACGCCGTTCAGCGCATCGACGGCGGCGTTGAAATCATTCCTGAGCTTGGCGTAGTCCTCACCGATATCGCCGATTGCAACGGTGAGGTCGCCGCTTGCAAGCCTCTCCAGGCCGACGCCGAGCGCCTGCATGGCGCGGTTTTGCCGCTCGGAAGCCGAGCGCAGGCTCGCTTCATTGCCGCGGCGTTCGTCCTCGATCTGCCGCTGCCTTTCGTCTTCACGGCCGCGCAGCGCGCTGCGTTCGTCGACGGAGTCGCGCAGCACCAGCAGCGCCTTGGCCATCTGGCCGACTTCGTCGCGGCACGCACTGCCGGCAATCTCCACCGATGCTTCCTCGGCGGCGATCGCATTCATCGCCGTCTTCAGCCGGGCGATCGGCGCCGTAACACTGCGCACGATGGCGTAGGCGATCGCGATCGTAAGTGCTGCGCCGAGCAGGCAGAGCGCTGCCGCCCAGAACGCATTCTGGCGATAGAGCGCCGCCAGGTCATCGGCGTAGACGCCAGTTCCGACGATCCAGCCCCAGGGCTCGAAGCCGGCGACATAGGAATATTTCAACACCGGCTCATCGGCGCCGGGCTTCGGCCAGTAATAATCGACGAAACCCTTGCCGTCCTTCTTCACCTTGTTGACGAACTCGACGAACAGGAACTTACCGGTCGGGTCCTTCATCTGGGAGATATCGGTGCCGTTCAGTTGCGGCTTGATCGGGTGCATCACCATGGCGGGGCGCATGTCGTTGATCCAGAAATAGCCGTCGGCGCCGTAGCGCATCGCGCCGATCACGTCCTTGGCCGCCGCCTGCGCCTGCTCGCGGGTCATGGTGCCCGCCTGTTCCATCTTGTAATATTTGTCGAAAATGCCGAGCGCCGTCGCCTCCATCTTCTCCAGCCCCGCCTTCCGCTCCGCTTGCAACTCGGAATAGGAATAGTTCAGAAAGAAGACCATCGTCGCCGCCAGCACGGCAAGCGTGAAGCCGACGAGGCAGTAAAGACGGGTGGAGATCTTGACGTTGCGCATGAGTGTTCCCGGCGATTCTTACATTTGTAGTTCGTCACATACTGGAACAGCTGAATTACCGGACGGTAAAGTTGGATTAGTGGATTCTCACATAACGTAAGGTGAGGCGACGGGTTGCAAAATTCAACCACCTGAATTTGAAGGGAATTTAAATCGCTGCGAGCTGCGAATATTAGTTCCGCAGCGGCCGTCCCACTGAAAGGCATTGGTAAGGACACGGAGTTCGCCTAACGTCACGACAGAATCGATCCAGACAGTGAGGGATTTTCCATGACCGACACCGCCAAGCCCAGAGGCGAACTGACGCTGCGCACGCTCGCCATGCCGGGCGATGCCAATCCGGCCGGCGATATCTTCGGCGGCTGGGTCATGGCGCAGATGGACCTTGCATCCGGCATCCGCGCCGCCGAGCGCGCCAAGGGCCGCGTCGTCACCGCAGCGGTTAAGGAAATGGCCTTTGAGCTGCCGGTCAAGATCGGCGATACGCTGTCGGTTTATACCGATGTCGAGCGTGTCGGGCGTACCTCGATCACGCTGATCGTCGAAGCCTGGGCGCATCGCTCGCGCTACGCCAAGATGGAAAAGGTAACCGCCGGCACCTTCATCATGGTGGCGCTCGACGAGGAGGGCAAACCCAAGGCCGTCCCCGCGGAGTGACAAGCTTGAACCCGAGGGGATAAGGCATGGAAACGGTCAGCTCGCCGGAGGTCTTCCTTCACATCAAGGTGGTGATGGGCATGGTCATCAGCCTTTCACTCGCGAGGCTGCTCACTGGCATCGCCGGCATCGTCCAGCATCCGGCCAAGGCGGAGGTTTATCCCGTTCACCTTGGCTGGGCCCTGTCCCTGTTCCTCTTCATCATCCATATCTGGTGGTGGGAATACCGGCTGCAGGCCGTCCCCGCCATCGGCTTCGGCATCTATCTCTTCCTCGTCTGCTTCTGCAGCCTGTTCTTCCTGCTCTGTGCCCTGCTCTTTCCGGCAAGCCTCGACGAATATGGCGGCTACGAGGAATATTTCATTTCGCGGCGCAAATGGTTCTTCGGCGTCCTCGGCCTGATCTATGCCGTCGATATCCTCGATACGGCGATCAAAGGTCCGGAGCGCATCCTATCACTCGGCTGGGAATATCCCGTCCGCAATCTCGTCTACATCCTCCTCTGCGCCCTCGCCGCCTGGACCGCGAACCGCCGCTTCCACACGACCTTCGTCATCGTCAACCTGGTCTATCAGGTCAGTTTCATCTTCCGGCTTTACGATGTGTTGGGGTGAGGAGCGGTCGGGCGAAGCCCGAGCAATCGATCCAGTGAATCGATTGCAGCGACGAACGCCCTGAGCCCAAGCGAAGGGCCGGGCAGCGCCTCACACCTTCAAAAACTGCGACCCCTTATCAAACGCCAGCCCGGAAAATATCTTCCCTGTCAGATCATCCACGCCGACATCGAACTGCCGGTAGAGCATCGCCGCCGCCACCTCGCGCACGTCAGCCGTCGGCATCAGGTCGCGGTTGTCGAGCAGCTGACCATCGCCGATCCCCGGCCAGCGGCCGAGGATGCGCCCGCCGTTGATCGCGCCGCCGGCAAGGACAGCGCAGCCGCCGGTGCCGTGGTCGGTGCCGGCGGAGCCGTTCTGGCGGACGGTGCGGCCGAATTCCGTCATGGCGAGCACCACCGTCTTTGCCCAGATCTCCGAGCCCAGCGCCGCCTTCAGCGTGTTGATCGCCTGGGCGAGATCCCCTGCCGGCCGCTTGAACTGGCCGGCCTGGCCGATATGGGTGTCCCATCCGGTGATTGAGAAGCTGGCGATGCGGTAATCGCCCTTCAGCATGTTGGCCGCGAGCGCCGCGACGTCGCCGATCTTCTCGCCGCGCTCACCGTCCGGCTCGACCATCATCGCGGCGCTGTCGGCCCGCGTCGCCTCGGCAAGTGCAGCCGCGAAGGGCGGATCGCCGGCATAGAGCCGCGCAAGGAACTGCATCTCGTCACGCGCCGGCGCCAGATTGGAATCCGATGCCCAGACGTCGACATTGTTCGGCCCGGAGAGGATCAGCTCCGTCGACGTATTGACGTCGATCGCCTTACGCGCATCCGAGCGGGGAATGACCGCGAGCACCCGGTTCAGCCAGCCGGTCTTTTCTTCGGCGACATGTTCGCCGCCGGACTCAAGCATGTCCTGCCCGTCGAAATGGCTGCGCTGGTCGCGATAGGGCGTCGACACCGCATGGATGAAGGCGAGTTCTCGGCTCTTCCAGAGCGGCATCAGGTCGGCGGCGGCGGGATTGAGGCCGAAATGCCCATCGAGATCGAGAAGTCCGCTGTCCGGCGTCAGCGCCAAGGTTGGCCTGAGCGCGGCAAAACCGGCGTCGCCGTAAGGCTGCACCAGGTCGAGCCCGTCCATCGCGCCGCGCAGGACGATAGTGACAAAACGATTATCGCCCGGCATCGCCGCAAAGGTGACCGGCGTGAAGACGGGGGCGGCGGCAAGACAGCAGGCAGAGGTCAGAAAGCCGCGGCGGGAAAGCAAAATCCGGTTCATTGGGAGCCTCCTATCGGCGGTTGAATTCCGGCGATGCCAGCACCAGCGTCAAACCGCTGATCTTGTTCGGCGCCTGCGACACCACGCGGATCGTTTCATCGCGCGCGGCATCGGCAAGCGTCGATCTCAGGAACTCGCGCGGATCCTCGTCGCGGCCAAACTGCGCCGCAGCCCGCCTTGCCCAGGCCAGGCGCTCGGCAAGCTGGCTGCCGGTGATCCAGGCGGAAAAGCCTTCCTCGAAACCGGCCGGGCTCGGCGGCTGCCAGGTCGGCTGCCCCATGCGCTTCAGCGCCCCCTGCCCCAGTGCGCGCGCCGCCCGAAAGGCCTTGAGCCGTTTGTCCCGCGCCTCTCCGGCGGGATCCGTCGTCACTGGCGCTCCCGCCATGCCAGGCGTATTTGCCGCCATATCGCCCTCATCCGTTCCTTGCTGATTGGCCGCCAGGAAGCTGCCGACGACGCCGTTGACCGGCCCTGCATTCAGCGCCCTCAGACCAGCAACAACAAAATCGAACGGCTGACGTGCTTTGGCGCCCTCGTTTTGCCAGGCGGCGGGATGATCGAGCATGGCGGTATAGACGGCGATGAGGTCGCCATCCGTCTTCTTCCACGCGGCCGCCATATCGGAGACCATCCCCTCGTCTGGTTGGTCGGAGACGAAATGCACCGCGAGCTTACGGCTGATATGGGCCGCCGTCTTCGGATGGACCGAGAGGTCATCGAGCATGTCGAGATAATCCTCGCGCGAGCGCCGCCGCCCGCCATAACTGACGCCGAGCACCTCATGCGTGCCGGGCTCCGAAATGTTCGGCCGAAAGGCAATATCCATCTCCTTGCGGTCGATAGTGAGCCCCGTCAGCACCATGGCCGCGGCAGTAACATCCGCCTGGGTATAGCCGCTGCCGGCGCCGAGCGTGTGGAGTTCCAGGAGCTCGCGTCCGAGATTTTCGTTCAGCCCCTTGTTGCGCTTGACGCCGACGGCCGAATCCGGCCCGAGCGAATCCGCCTGATCGAGGTAGATCAGCATGGCGGGATGAGCGGTGGCGCTACGCAGAAGATCGCCGAACCTGCCCGAAATGAACGGCCGGATTGCCTCGGCCTCGTAGAGCGGCACGATAAGGCGCATCGGCAGGCTCTTGTTGGCGCTGGTGGAGAAATGATCGGTCCAGAAGGTCGAAAGCCGCTCGTAAAAGCCGTAGGGCGACAGCACCGCCTGCATCAGCCGCAGGTTCGCATCGTGCTGGAACTGCTGCTGCGCCTGGCGCTGCACAGCCTTGCGCATCTCGCGCCGCGTGGGATCGTCGGTGACCGTCTTCGCATCTTCCCTGATCTGCTTCAGCTGGTCCTGCAGGCTGAGGATCGCCCGATGACGCATGTCGGGGCCGCCGAGCGGAAAGTCCGGCGTTGCCGCCGCGCCTTTGAACAACTGCCCGATCAGCTCATCCTTGCTTTGCGGCGCCACCTCGCCCGGCCGGAAACCATAACCGAACCGGATCGCCGCCATCGTCGGGAAAGAGAGGCTCATGCCCGATCACCTCCTGATCACTTGATGGTGACAGGCTGACAGCCGATTGCGACGGCAATCTGTAGGAAATGCGGCGATATCACGACATGGACGATTTGTAATCTGCTGAAAAGGCTCAGGTTTCATGCAGCACAGAGAAGGCGGGAACGTCTGTATGGAATTCCTCGCCGATATTTTTGAGCACGAAGACGATGATGAAAAATGAAACACATCGTCCAGCCGAGATAGCTGGCAATCCGCTACTGTGCTGCTGCGGCCCTCGCCCTTCGAGGCCCCTGCGGGGCACATCAGGATGAGATTTTAGAGCCGTGGCGCACCTGCTTAAACCACCTTGCCCCGGCACGCCCAAGCTACAGACGCGAACGACCGCGGCCCGTCCGGCTCGCCCGCTTCGTAGGCTGCCCTGAGGGCGGCATCCACCGCTTTGCGCTTCTCCGGCTCGAGCCCGGAGACATATCTCCCAAGCGGTCCCTCGCCGGCAGCGATCGGCTGCCAGTAATCGTCGAAGGAACGGTAATTCATCCGGATCAGAAGCGACGTCTCCTCGACATCAGCGAGGCCCTCTGCCATGAAGCTCTGCTTCATCTCCCCTGGCCGCATCATTGGCTGGAAGCAATATTTGCGGCGTAGCGGCAGCGCGTTCTCGTCAAGCATGACGACCGTATCCCACATCATCCGCATGCCCGACATGCCGCCGTAATGGTCCCAGACCGCGGCGGCGACCGTGCCGCCGGGCCGCACGACGCGGGCCATCTCGGCCACCGCCTTGCCCGCCTCCGGCACGAAATGCAGGACGAGCAACGACATCGCTCTGTCGAAACGGTCATTCTCGAAGGGCAGCGCGCAGGCATCCGCCTGCTGGATGGTGACCCGCGGATCGCTATTGGCCCGCTTCGCCGCCTCGACAAACACAGGCGAATAGTCGATAGCGGCGATTTCCCGCAGCCCCGGCCTCTGCGCAAGCGTGAACGTCAGGCTGCCGGTGCCGCAGCCGACATCGAGCACGCGATCCCCATCCGCCAGCCCCGCGAAGTCGATCAGCATCGGCGCCAACGTCCGGCTCCACCGGCCCATAAGCCGCTCATAGCCATCTGCACTTTCGACATGGAAACTCGACGGCATGGAAGCCTCCCCTCCAAGGACGACGGCTCATTATGAACTGGCCGACGCCCGCCGCAAGGGGATAGTGGTTCTGAAACTGGAGGGATTTCTCCGTGGTCCTCGGCCCGCGCCGAGGATCTGCCATTCTTGATGGCCGCGAGATCGCCTCACCCGGTCGCCCTCTCGAGAACGCTCCAGTCAAACGCGCGCGCCCAACCGCGGTAGCGGTGCCAGCCGACCTCAGGGAAATCCCGGCGCAGGGCGGCGATGTCGGCGTCGTAGCCGGTGCGGTCGAACCATTCGAACATCAGCGCCGCATCCTCGCTCTGCTGCCGCATTGCGGCAATCGGTAACTCCTGGTAGGCGATCGGGCGCCCTAGCGTTTCGGAGAGGATCCTCACCTGCTCCTCGCCCGACAATTCGTCACCCGCAATGTCGAAACGCTGGCCGAACACCTTTTCGCGCCGTTCGGCCAAGGCCGCGACGAAGGCGCCGATATCGGCGAGGCAGATTTGCTGCAGCACGCGCGCGGGCGGCAGCGCCGCGGCATAGACACCCTGGCGCAGCCCGTCGATAGCCCACGGCGCCGCGGTGTTTTCCATGAAGGCGACGGGTGCACTGACCGTGTAGGGAATGCCTAGACCGGCAATATGTTGCTCGACCAGATATTTGCTGTCGAAATGCGGAATGCCGGTCTTCTTGTCGGCATCGCCGACGGAGGAATAGATCAGGTGGCCGATGCCGGCGGCCTTCGCTCCATTGGCGGCGGTTATGCCCTGGCGGGTTTCCGCTTCCGTTCCGGCCTCATAGCTGTTGCCCATCAGGAACATCGTGTCGACGCCGCTTGCGGCCTTCGTCACCGACGCCGCATCATCGAGATCACCCCCGACGATCTCCACTCCGGCGGCGGCCAGCCGATTTGCGGCGTCGCTGTCCGGCCTGCGGCTGATCGCCTTGACGCGATGCCCCCGCGCCATCAGTGCGCGCGCGACCGCGCCGCCCTGCTGGCCGGTGGCGCCGGCTACCAGAACGCTTCTTCCATTGCTCATCTCTCTGCTCCTTGTGGTTGGCGATGAGCCAGAAGATAAGACCTGTCGAATTGAACCATAATAGGCTACATCAGGGAAACATCGTGCCACTGGTGAATACAATGCTGGATCTCAACGACATCCTTATCTTCGCCCGCGTCGTCGAGGCCGGCAGCTTCACCGCCGCCGCCCGCCTGCTTGCCATGCCGAAGACGACGGTCAGCCGCCGTATCGCCGCGCTTGAGCGCGAGGTGGGAGTGCGGCTGCTGCAGCGCACCACTCGCAGCCTCAGGCTGACGGATGCGGGGCGCCTTTATTACGAGGAGTGCAGCGCGGCGCTCGGCGCCTTCGAGCAGGCAAATCTGCGCCTGGCCGAGGCGCGGGCGGAGCCCGCCGGCACGATCCGCATCTCCGCACCGGTCGGCTTCGGCGGTCATTTCCTTTCCGCCGCCATCTCCGATTTCCTGGCAATCTACCCCAAGACGAAGGTGGAATTGCGCCTGACCGACGACAGGCTCAATCTCATCGAGAACGGCATAGACCTCGCCTTCCGCACCGGCATTCTGGAGGATTCGACGCTGATCGCCCGCAAGCTCGGCTCGACCTACAGGATTTTCTGCGCCAGCCCCGACTATCTCGCCCGCTGCGGCGCGCCGGATCGTCCGGCGGACCTCGCCCATCACGCCTGCGTCATCGCGGGTCCGTCGGCGGCTGGTGCGCACTGGGTGCTGGAGAGCGCCGGCATCAAGGAAACGGTCACGGTGTCCGGACGTTTCGCCGTCAACGAAATTCAGGCGGTCATGACTGCCGCGATCGCCGGCTTCGGCATCGCACAGTTGCCGCAAAGAATGGCTGCGGCTTGCATCGCGGACGGCCGGCTGCGGCGCGTCCTCGACGGCTACACGACCCCGCCCGGCGGTCTGCATGTCGTCTATCCCAGCAACCAGCACCTGTCGCCGCTGGTCAAGGCATTCATCCAACTGGCGATCGATCACCTGAACGTCGGAAAAGACGCAATCGAGGCACCGGCGATCACACCTCGATGAGCCCGCGGGACTAGCGGGATAAAGAGGAAGGCCCAGCCGTCGCTAGGCGCCCCTTTCACCGCCAAAGGAAATCTGGCCCCGTGCTTTGCGACGTCAATTTGAGCGTCCCGTCCGGTTGAACAACATAGGTCTCGAAGACACGGTAGCCGAACGCACCGAGAAAGGTGTGGTTGACCACTGTTCCCGGGCGATAGGGCGAATGAATGACCTTACCGCCATAGGTGAGACTGCCCTGTAGCGGCTGCGGTTCGCCTGAAGTACTGGCGCAGGCCGTGAGGGCGAAGAAAACGGCAATGAGCGCGTGCTTCATCCTGGCATCTCCTCCCGATGACAATGGCAGCGGAAGAATACGACTTTACGCAGTCAGAAGACAGCGTTCTTGCCTTCGTAATCTCTGCGCAGGGACTGCGCGCGCGAAAGCGCGCTGGCGATCCTCTCGTCGGTGAAGGGCTTGGCGATCACATCGAGAGCGCCCTCGATGCCGTTTCCGACGCTTTCCGGACTGCCAGTGACGAAGATCACGTCGACGCCGTGGCGATCGATCAGCCGGCGCGCGAGCTGCGCGCCGCTCAAGCCGTCGGCAAGGCTGAGATCGACCAGTGCGACATCGCTTCTCTGAGCATAGGCGAGCGCCTGCTCGATTGTCGAAACCGGCCCGACAGTCTGGTGGCCAGCATCCTGCGCGATACGCTCGAGTTCCATGGCAATGATGTTCTCGTCTTCAACGATCAGGACTTTCATGGATCTTCCTCCTCCCATGGGCACGCGGGCGGCCGGGCACACCGACGGCAACCGCTACAACGCAACTTTCCCTCGAAAGTTTCCGAGCATGCGTGTCGAAATGGTAACTGATTTCCTCGTGTCATCGGCGCTACCGTTCGATGCTGCCATTGCGCCGGATCTTCCGTTGCAGGAGCAGGATGCCATAGAGCAGCGCTTCGGCCGTCGGCGGACAGCCGGGAACATAGATGTCGACCGGCACCACGCGGTCGCAGCCGCGCACGACGGAATAGGAATAATGGTAGTAGCCACCGCCATTGGCGCAGGAGCCCATGGAGATTACGTAGCGCGGTTCCGGCATCTGGTCATAAACCTTGCGCAGCGCAGGCGCCATCTTGTTGCACAGTGTGCCCGCGACGATCATCAGGTCCGACTGCCTTGGGCTTCCGCGTGGGGCGACGCCGAAGCGCTCGACATCGTAGCGCGGCATGGACATCTGCATCATTTCGATGGCGCAGCAGGCCAGACCGAAGGTCATCCACATCAGCGAGCCCGTGCGCGCCCAGGTGATGAGTTCGTCGGTGCTGGTGACGAGAAAACCCTTGTCGGCAAGCTCGGCATTGATCGTGCCCATCATCGGGTCGCCCTGCCGCTGTTCGCCGGGGAATTGGAAATTGCCGGGCGCCGGGCGCGGTTGCGTGAAGGACGGCATCGTCTTCTCCTGTGAGCCGACCTCAAACCCAGCGCACACGACAAAGTTCCGGCCGCGCCGGTCCCGGTGCGATAACGGACACGCGTCCTGATTTCTGTTCTGAGATGCGGCGCTCAATGCCGAAGGATTGCCCGGCCCGATCGCTAGTCCTTATCGAGGAACCAGCGGATGGCGGCGTCGTTCCGACACCGCGAGAGCGGCAATTGCCGCACGGAGTAAATACGGGTGATTCCCTCCTCACCGTCCGTGTCGACGTCCATGCAGGCGCAGGCATAACCATGCGCGGCATAGGTGTAGACAAATTCGCCGGTCGTCAGGTCCGGGATCTTGTCCATTCCCTCGGCCGCCTTGTAGCCGCTGCCATTGTCCATGATGGTCCAGCCGCCGCCGGCATCCATGAGCAACCATTTGGCCATCGAGGGATTGTCCAGCCAGCCGCAGCGGCGTTCGGCATGCGCCGCGGCGGGCAGGAGAAGCATCATCAGAACAAGCGCAGGCAATCTGGCCATCGGCCCCTCCAAGTCACCTCCCACTATGCATGGTCGGTGCCCGGCAAGGCAACAGCGGTTTTCCGATTGGCCTGGGACGATGTCCACAGGTGTCATCCATCCGCCCTCGCCCTTCGAGGCTCCGGCCTACGATTTCGCCTTTGCTGCTTCCTCCCGGAACGCCGCCTCGCCGGCATCGGAGACTTCGACCCATTTCTTGTCGGGCTCGGCGTCAGCAACGTAACTGTCGTGCCAGTTCCACCATTTGTAGGTTGGGGTCTGCGGATAGCCCGCTGGCGAATCCTCCCAGACCTCCTGGCGCCCGAGCGGCGTGATGTCGAGATAATTCCAGGTGCCGCCCATCTGCTCGTCGCCGCGGTTGTTGACAAAATAGGTGCGGAAGATGCGCTCGCCGTCGCGGTAGAAGACATTGGTGCCGTGCCACTCGTCGACGCCGAAATCCTTGTCGAAGTCGTCGGTGATCGTCACCCAGGGCATCGTCCATCCCATCCGTTCCTTCAGCCGCGCTATGTCGGCCTGCGGCGCGCGCGAGGCGAAGACCAGCGTCGTGTCGCGGGCGTTGAGATGGGCGACATGGGCGACCTGATCGGCAACCATCGAGCAGCCGCGGCAGGCATGCTCGGGCCAGCCGAAGACGCCGGGCTCGTAAAAGGCGCGGTAGACGATGAGCTGGTGCCGGCCTTCGAACAGGTCGAGCAAGCTGATCCTGCCCTGCGGCGCTTCGAAAGCATATTGCTTTTCGACGGCCATCCACGGCATGCGCCGCCGCTCGGCGGCAAGCGCGTCACGAGCACGCGTATGCGCCTTTTCCTTCACCACAAGCTGCCTGTGAGCCGCCTCCCAGGCCTGCTGCGGCACGACAGGCGGCCGCTGCATGGCCTGTCCGCCCTTTCCATTCTCTGTTGCAGTCATCGCTTCAATCTCCTCGATGGGGCGAGTTCCCGCGCCTTCTTGTCCGAAGGCCGGTGCATCGCGGTTGGTCGGACATAGTTTCGCATCGGGCACCGAACAGTGGGAGTAACAAGTGTGTCTGTTATCCCGCGGCCAACGCAGTTGGTCCGTAAGCCAACTCAGTTGGCCCGTAAGCCGACGCAGTTGGTCCGTTGGCCAAAGCAACTGTTCCGCCCGCGGCTGACGAAACCTGCTCAACCAACACAACAGTTGCCAAAACCCACATGTTGACGGAAGCTTCACCACGGCCATTGGATCGTACGACATGACAACAGAATCCACCTTCACGGAGCAGGCAAGGCACGGCAGCGCCAGGATCTGCCGCGGCTGCTGGGATCAGATGCATATGCCGATCCCGATCGGCGCCCCGCTTGCGCTTCCCTTCCGCGCCTTCGGCATTACCCGCAGCAAGATGAATCCCGATATCTGCACGATCTGCGAGCGCTCGTTCCAATATGTGAAGAAGCAGCGCCAGATCACTGTCGATGCCACCATTCTGTTCGCCGACATCAGGGGCTTTACCGATCTTTCCGAGCGTATTGAGGCAGTGCACTTGAGCGAAATCGTCAGCCTGTTCCAGGATCGCTGCGCCCAAGCGATTTGGGCGCATGACGGCATCGTCAACAAGCAGATGGGCGATGGCCTGATGGCGATCTTCAATTTCCCGATCATCCGCAAGGATCACGCCGGCGCGGCGATCAGCGCCGCCCAAGAGATCCAGCGCAACTGCGCCGCGGCGCTGAGCGGGCTGGCGCTCGACGCCCTGTCCGGCCGCACCTTGGGCGTCGGCGTCGGCATCCATTCCGGCGAGGTGCAGATCGGCGAATTCTCGAGCTTCCGCAGCGATTTCACCGCGATCGGCGGCGTCGTCAACCAGGCCGCAAGGCTCGAATCCCAGGCCGCCGCCGGCGAAATCCTGATCTCGGCCGAAACGGCCGCCAAGGCTCCCGAACTCGTGGCAGGCGCCGAAACGCGCATGCTGGCGCTGAAGGGCATCGAGCAGCCGGTGCGAGCAAGCGTGCTGCTCAAACGCTGAGCGACGGCGATACAGCCTTCTCAAAGCATCATCGCGCCGTCAACATGGCAGCTGTAATTTCTCAAGCTGTGATTGCGAACACATCGAATCACAAGCAAGTTAATCCTCCAGAAAAAAACATCGCTTATCTCTGAGCTGTTCTCTAACAGCTGGGGTATCTCATGGGCAGTTTTTCACTGTTTCATTGGTTGATCGTCTTGATCCTGATCGGTGTGCCATTGATCTTCGTCTTCCGAAAACCGCTGGTTGGGCCGAACCGCTTCGGCGGCCCGCCGCCGGCCATGGGTTTCGGCCAGGCCACCGGAAGCTTTTTCAAGAACTATGTGAACTTTAGCGGCAGAGCGGGCCGATCGGAATTCTGGTATTCTTTTCTCTTCTCCTTTCTTGTCTCCATCGTTTTGTACTTCGTGGATCGGAGCGAAACCTTGAGACTGATCTGGTCGCTGGCCACGTTTCTTCCATGGATATCCATGGCCGCCCGACGCCTTCATGACATCAACCGAAGTGGATGGTGGCAGCTTCTCGGACTGTTAGTTCCCATTGGATCGGTCGTCCTGCTCGTATGGTACTGCAGGGCGTCGACAATGGATGATTCAAGGGAAGCCGTCTTTGCTTGAGCAAGGTGTGAGGATGGTCCTCGAGGGTTAGCTGTTGCCTTCGCTGGCACGGCCTATCCGCTGCGCGGACTGCGGGATGCGCAGTCCGCTTCCAGCAGCGGGAGGTTGGAAGATGCCGCAGCCCCTATCGGCGCGCCGGCTATGTCGGCGAGGCCCACGAGAGCCTCACCGAGGCGCCTCGAACGGCGAGGCGGGCGCGCCAGCGGTCGATGGCTACGACCAGCAAAACCCGACGCGGGCGGAGCCCTCGCAGCCGCGTCAGGTCTTCATGCCGGTCAGCTCAGGAAACGGATAGTAGTGCAGCCGCTTGTCCTTGCAACGATAGTCATTCGCCGTCGCGCCGAGGATTTGACCATCCGTGAAGGAGACGCCGAGATAGGCCCAGTCGCCCCAGCTGTGCTTGGGCACCACACGCACACAGTAAGCATAGATCTTTTTCTCAGGCTCAAGCAGCACCACGCTGGAAATCCGCGCCCAAACCACTTCTCCCGCTTCGTGTCTGTAACTTCTCTTGAATACGATGTTGATGAAGTTCTGTCGGACGTCACTGGAGGGCGCACGTTGGGAATCCGCAACGGATTGCGACACTGGGGCATTGCAGCCGACCAGCATCAGCAGGGCAGCGCAAGCGAGGATTTTTATTCTCATTCGGTTGTTTCTCCAAAGAATCGGAGCGTGATAAACGCTGCGCATTTCTACAAACACAGCGCGAATAATATTTACAATACATAAAAATTGTTCGACGCCGCGCATTAGACGCGGGTCTGGCTGAATAGCTCTATTTATGCCCGGGGTTTGAAACCGAACTTGGGGTCCCATTCCCATCATCATCATCATTGATCGCCACGCCAGCCTCCAGCGCCGCGAGGATAAAGGCCTGCCGCACCGTTTCAGCCGGCATGCGCCCGGCAAGCCAGGCACGGCAGAAATCGATCGCCCTCTGCTGATGGACGCCGCCATTGATCGGCCAGTCGGAGACGAGTGCATAAAGCGCATCCTGCGGTGAGCGGAGAACCAGCCGCTCGCCGGTATCAAGTTCGATCCAGATCGATTTTTTCCAGAAGGCGGAATGGTCGCTAATGGCAGTCGCACCTGAAGCTGAAATGATATCCGATTAACTGCCGAGGGCCGATCCCGGTTCCAGCGCAGGCGAGACGATGGCAACGGTGCCCCCGCCCAAGAGAGCCTCATCCTCAGGCCGCCCCGCAGGGGGCCTCGAAGGACGAGGCGGGTGCCCGCTGACAGCCACAACTCGAGGAATTGTTGAGCCAATCCGAACGATTCATTCGTTTCCCTTTTGTACTCTTTCCCTCTTCCCTTTCGCGCTGACTCTCTCCATATTCGCGCCATGGCCAAAGCTCCGAAAAAATCTCCGACCTCGAATGGTTTCGAGGAAGCCCAGCAATCGTCCTTTGAGGGCGCTCCCCTCTCCGGCTCCGTCGCCGATTGGGTGAGGCAGTTGGAGGCCGATGCCGAAGCCTCCGGCGTCGAGAGCCAGCGCGAGATTGCCTCCAACGCTGGCAAGCACCGCAAGAAGGTTGAGAACGAGGCGCGCAAGCATACCGAAGCCGTCAGCGTCAACAAGAAGGCGACGGCAAGCAAGACCGCACGCGGCGTCTCGATCGGTGGCTCCTCCGACCCGAAGACCCGCGCCGCCGCCGGCCTGAACCCGGTGGCGGGTCTCGATATTTCGCTCGAGGATGCCGGCAGCATCTCGCCCGGCGGCGTCACGGCCACTGTCGAGGCGCTGTCGAAGCTGATCGAGAGCGGCAATCCGCTGCACAAGAACGGCAAGATCTGGACGCCGCACCGCCCTGCCCGTCCGGACAAATCCGAAGGCGGCATCACCATCCGCATGGCTTCCGAATACAAGCCGGCCGGCGACCAGCCGACGGCGATCCGCGATCTCGTCGAAGGCCTGCAGAGCGGCGAGCGCAGCCAGGTGCTGCTCGGCGTCACCGGATCGGGCAAGACCTTCACCATGGCCAAGGTGATCGAGGAAACGCAACGCCCGGCCGTCATCCTGGCGCCGAACAAGACGCTGGCCGCCCAGCTCTATTCCGAATTCAAGAACTTCTTCCCCGACAATGCGGTGGAATATTTCGTTTCCTACTACGATTATTACCAGCCGGAAGCCTATGTGCCGCGCTCCGACACCTATATCGAGAAGGAAAGCTCGATCAACGAGCAGATCGACCGCATGCGCCACTCGGCGACGCGCTCGCTGCTCGAACGCGACGATTGCATCATCGTCGCCTCGGTCTCCTGCATCTACGGCATCGGCTCGGTCGAGACCTATACGGCGATGACCTTCCAGATGAATGTCGGCGACCGGCTGGACCAGCGCCAGCTGCTGGCCGATCTCGTCGCCCAGCAATATAAGCGCCGCGACTTGGATTTCACCCGCGGCTCCTTCCGCGTCCGCGGCGATACGATCGAGATCTTCCCCGCCCACTTGGAAGACGCGGCCTGGCGAATCTCCATGTTCGGCGACGAGATCGACGCCATCACCGAGTTCGACCCGCTGACCGGCCAGAAGACCGGCGACCTGAAATCGGTGAAGATCTACGCCAATTCGCACTATGTCACTCCGCGCCCGACGCTGAACGGCGCCATCAAGGCGATCAAGGAGGAACTGCGGCTGCGCCTCGCCGAACTGGAGAAGGCTGGCCGCCTACTGGAGGCGCAGCGCCTGGAGCAGCGCACCCGCTACGATATCGAGATGCTGGAAGCCACCGGCTCCTGCCAGGGCATCGAAAACTATTCGCGCTATCTCACCGGCCGCGACCCCGGCGATCCGCCGCCGACGCTGTTCGAATACATTCCCGACAATGCCATCGTCTTCATCGACGAGAGCCATGTCACCGTACCGCAGATCGGCGGCATGTATCGCGGCGACTTCCGCCGCAAGGCAACGCTGGCCGAATACGGCTTCCGCCTGCCCTCCTGCATGGACAACCGGCCGCTGCGCTTCGAAGAATGGGACGCCATGCGGCCCGACACGATCGCCGTCTCGGCGACGCCGGGCAGCTGGGAGCTGGAACAATCAGGCGGCGTCTTCGCCGAACAGGTGATCCGCCCGACCGGCCTGATCGACCCGCCGGTCGAAGTCCGCTCGGCCCGCACTCAGGTCGACGACGTGCTCGGCGAGATCCGCGAGACCGCCGCCAAGGGCTACCGCACGCTCTGCACCGTGCTGACCAAGCGCATGGCCGAGGACCTGACCGAATATTTGCACGAACAGGGCGTGCGCGTGCGCTACATGCATTCCGACATCGACACGCTGGAACGCATCGAGATCATTCGCGATCTCCGCCTCGGCGCCTTCGACGTGCTCGTCGGCATCAATCTGCTGCGCGAGGGCCTCGACATTCCCGAATGCGGCTTCGTCGCCATCCTCGACGCCGACAAGGAAGGCTTCCTGCGCTCCGAAACCTCGCTGATCCAGACCATTGGTCGTGCAGCGCGTAACGTCGACGGCAAGGTCATCCTCTATGCCGACAATGTCACCGGCTCAATGCAGCGCGCCATGGACGAGACCGCCCGCCGTCGCGAAAAGCAGATGGCCTATAACCTCGAAAACGGCATCACGCCGGAATCGGTCAAGGCCAAGATCTCCGACATCCTCGACAGCGTCTACGAACGCGACCACGTCCGCGCCGACATCTCGGGCGTCTCGGGCAAAGGCTTCGCCGACGGTGGCAACCTCGTCGGCAACAACCTGCAGGCCCACCTCAACGCCCTCGAAAAGAGCATGCGCGACGCCGCCGCCGACCTCGACTTCGAAAAAGCCGCCCGCCTCCGCGACGAAATCAAACGCCTCAAGGCCGTGGAACTCGCCGCCATGGACGATCCGATGGCAAGGGAGGAAGCCCGCAACCAGGAAGGTGGCAAGAGAAGTGGTAAAGCCAGCCGCGAGTCCCTTCTCCCCAGCGGGGAGAAGGTGCCCGGCAGGGCGGATGAGGGGGCCACACCCACCTACTTCTCCAAACCCACCCTCGACGACATGGGCCCAGGCACCGACACGTCAACCCCCCTCTTCCGCAAGCCGGACCTCAACGAAATGGGCCGCCATGTCGCCACTCCCGCCGACAACAAGAGCCTCTTCCGCCGCAACACCCTCGACGAAATGACCGTCGGCCGCACGGAAAAGCCGGTGATCGGCCATGTGCCGGAAAAGCTCGACGCCGCTAAGGGCACGAAGCGCTTCTCACCACTGCTGGAAGGGCAGCCGGAACGCGACGATGGTGTCAGGCCGGTCGTGCGCGGCCGGGTTGGAGCCGGCAGTTATGAGGAGCCGGGCGAGCAGAAGCGCAAGGGACGGACGAAGGGCAAGACCGGACGGCCGGGACGCTAGCGCATTCCGCTCTTTTGGTGCAGTAACACCTAGCGATGTTTTAAGCACAAAGGAGGGCGCCGATGTCCGAAACCTTCCCGCGCTATGTCCCCGCAGATCCTTATTGGCAGCCCTCCCCCGACGTCGCAGACAGTGCGGTCTCCCTGCTAAAAGCCATCGCCACCAAAGCGGACGAAGTGACTGCAAGCTTCGAAGATGAGGTCAGATTCTACGATCCCGGCGAGAACTGGTCCGGCGTGGAATGCAGCGCCTGCGGCGCGGACGCCGAGGAATGGTGGGGAGACGCCATGGATACCGCTTCTGCCGATGGCTTCAAAGACCTGAACACCGAAGCCCCCTGCTGCGGCGGCACCGTCTCACTGAACGACCTGCGTTACATCTGGCCCGCCGCGTTCGGCCGCTTTGCGCTTGATGCGCGAAATCCGAATATTACCGATACGACTGAGGAGCAGGATCGGAAGATGGCCGGGTGTGTTGGCATGCCGCTTCGGAAGATATGGGTACGCGTTTAGGTTCTCGCCGGGCGCTTGCCAATAGTCGCTTTCGCGATTTGCCTAACGCCGAGAATTAAGGCTTCCCTCTTTGCAGGTCGGCCGTGCGCCTTGATGTCGAGATAGGTGCAGAGGAATTCCGCCACCTCGTCTGCGATCGCATCGATGACATCAGGCTTTCGGCGCTTGCCGATCTCATAGCCGCCGAAGTCCCGGATCCGGCGCTGCGTCTGCTGCGAACAGCATTGTTGCGAACGATCGTAACAGCGTTCCGGCATCGTCTGGCATGCTTGTCCTCTCCTCGTGAGGATGTCTTGCCGCATGGTTTCGTGAATGGCTCCCGCCTGAGCCGGTGAATGGGGCCTGTTATATCAGGCTCGCGCACGACGTCCCTGACGATGATGGGTAATCCAGCGACGGCGCGCCATTCCATCGGGGAAAGCGATATCCGAGCCCGTGAATATCCCCGCCCCTGACAGCAAATGGGAAATTGCTGATCAGCTCTTCAAGCGAGGTCTTGACGAATATGCGTCCGCACATGGACCTTCTCCGCAGCCGAGTGATTAGATCTTCTTATTATGTTCCGGAACAGGATCCGGTCAACAAAGCGTCAGCTGTGCGCTGCTGGGATACGCTTCCCGTCCGGGACCGATGTGGCAGATCGGTTGCGAAGCGGGCGAAATTGTCGGAAAACACTCCCGGCAACTGATGAGCGAACGGGAGCAGCCATGCCAGAACTGCGCATCGACCCATTTCCCTCGCCCGCCGAACTCACCAGCCTTTGGTCCGCAGCGTGGAACACGCCGGAAGCACCTGACTTCTCCCGCATCCTGCCTCGCAGCCTCGCACACATTGGCGCCTATCACGCCAACAGGCTCGTCGGCTTCGTCAATGTCGCCTGGGATGGCGGCATTCATGCCTTCCTCCTCGATACCTCGGTCCATCCCGATATGCGGCGGCAGGGCATCGCGACGCGCATGGTCAGGCAGGCTACGGGCATCGCCCGCGAGCGCGGCGCTGAATGGCTGCATGTCGATTTCGAGCCGCATCTCGCCGGCTTCTACCGCGCCTGCGGATTTACCCCGACCGCGGCGGGCCTCATCAAGCTCGCATGAGAGGTCTCACTGGAAGCCGTCCTCTTATGGCAGGCGCCAAGCCCGTCATTAGACGGAAAAGCGACACCGACGACGCGCAGTTCGAGTGCGCCCCAGGGGAATACAATTTTCCCGCTTATACGCGAGCTTATCTCCGCACAGGACGCTTGTGAATTAAAAGACTAAAATACGAGTTTTGGTTTGCAAATTCAAAATCCTTCCGCAGAATTTCAGCTTTACCTTTTCGTTAAAAATCAAAGAAAAAATCACAATTTTTCATTGAAAACTTCACTTTCGGTTGGCATAGATCCCCGAGGGGTTGTCGTCCGGTGAACCAGTAAACGGTTCTTTCGGGGATTTTCTCGTTTTTCAGAGTAAAACGCATCTTTTGGAGAAGACTAAAATATGGCCTTGAATATTCTGGATACAAACGGCGCTACAATCACCAACACAGGCGCTGAATTCGAAGCCTACGACGTTATTCGCTACTCTGAAGCCACTCCTTCCGTACCTGTCTCTCTCATCGTCTCCGATTCCTCGGCTGCAGATCTGGCCGACGAGCTGGGCTCGGTATCGGCGAACGTGACCGGCTCGAGCGGCGACAACACGATTACGACGGGTGCCGGCAACGACACCATCTCAGGCGGCGACGGCGCAGACACGCTGACCGGCGGCGCTGGCGACGACACGATCTATGGCAACGCCGGCAACGACATACTGATCGGCGGCGACGGCAATGATCGGATCAGCGATGGCGGTTTTGGCTTTGTGCTCGGACCTGACGGCGGCCTGCAGCCAGAAATCATCGACATTGACGGCGGCGCCGGCGACGATCTGATAACCATTGAGCGATTCGCTCCACTAATATCGGGAACGATTGATGGCGGTGCCGGGATCGACATCTTGCGAGCCTCGGCGCTCCGCGGCCTGACGATCGAGAACGTCGAAGTGCTTGAACTGGCCGATTTCCAGGTAAGCGGCTCGAGCGCGCAGTTCGAGAGCTTTGATAGGATTGTCAGGTCGACCGACCCCTTCTTCAGTTATGACCCCTCGCTAGTGGTGACGGACAGCGCCCATCTCGATCTTTCCGACGAATTAGGAGATCTCGGAAGTCGTGTCCACGGCTTCTCCGGTATCGACGTCAAGACCGGCGACGGCAACGATGAGTTCACGGGCAGCGACGTCAACGACATTTTCGACGGCAGCGGCGGCAGCGACGTCATCAGTGGTCATGACGGCGACGATAAACTGACCGGCGGCGGCGGCAACGACACTATCGATGGCGGCTCGGGCATCGACACGGCTGTTTTCGCCGGCAATTTCGTCGATTATTCCTTCACGGTCGACAATGGCAGCCGCGTCGTGACGAGCGCGCTGGAAGGCACGGATACACTGATAGACGTTGAATTCGCGCGCTTTGCCGATGGCGTCTACGACTTCGCGACGGAAAGCTTCACGGTCAACAGCACCGAGCCGGGAACCCCGCTCAATATCCTGGACACCAACGGCGCCACGATTACCAAGACCGGGGCGGAGTTCGAAGCCTACGATCTCATCCGCGACTCCGAAATCAATCCTCTCGTTGCAGCTCACCTGGTCATCTCGGATTCCGGGACGGTAGACCTTTCGGACGAACTGGGCTCGGGCTCGGCAGATGTCACGGGCTCAGGCGGGGACAATGTGATCACGACAGGCGCAGGCAACGACACCATCGCAGGCGGCGACGGTTCAGACACACTGAACGGCGGCGCCGGAAACGATTGGATCAATGGCGGAGTTGGCAATGACACGCTGAATGGCGGTGACGGCAATGACCACATCTCCGGGGACATCGGAAATGATGTCATCAGGGGCGGCGCGGGCAACGATACGATCGACGATGGTGAGATTTTCGGCCCGAACCCTGAGGTCGTTGAGATCGATGCGGGAGACGGCGACGATTCCATAGCTGTAGAGACATTCGCTTCAATGAATTTCGGAACGATCGATGGCGGCGCCGGAATCGATACGCTACGAGCCAGCTCGCTTCTGGGCCTGACGATTAAAAACGTCGAAGTCCTGGAAACGGCAGGATATACCGTTTCCGGTTCGAGCGCGCAGTTCGAAAGCTTCGACAAAATCGTCTGGTCAACCGATCCGTTCGGCGATTTTCGCGCCTCGGTGGCCGTGACGGACAGCGCTCATCTCGATCTCTCCGACGAACTGGGAGATCTCGGATCTTTCGTCGCCGGCCACGCCTCCGGCATTGACGTCAAGACCGGTAGCGGCGACGACGAGTTTACCGGCACCGACGGCAACGACATTTTTGACGGCAGCGGCGGCAACGATATCCTCAACGGCAATGCCGGCAACGACAAATTGACGGGCGGCGCCGGCAACGACACCATCGATGGCGGCGCCGGTATCGACACCGCGCTCTTCTCAGGCAATTTCGCCAATTATTCCTTCGCGGTGAACAATGGCGATCACATTCTGACGAGCGCCGCCGAAGGCACGGATACGCTGACAGAGGTCGAATTCGCCCGCTTTGCCGATGGCATCTACGATTTCGCCACGCAAACTTTCACGAGCACCAATAACGCGCCAACCAACGTCCAGCTCTCGAAAACCGCCCTCTCCGAGGACACACCGATCTGGACAACGGTCGGTCTGCTCAGCGCCAAGGATGCCGACGGCGACGCCCTCACCTACACGCTGCTCGACGGTGCTGGTGATCACTTCCGGCTGAAGGGCAACCGCATCGTCACCTCGAAGGCGCTAGATTACGAGACGGCCAAGTCGCACACGATCAAGGTCGCCGTTTCCGACGGCAAGGTCACGGTCGAAAAAGACATCACGATCAACGTGCTCGATGTCGATGAGGCACCGGTCAACCAGGCGCCGATCAAGCTCTCCTTCTCGCGCAGCTCAATCTCCGAGAACGTCGCGATCGGCACCTCGGTCGGCCTTCTCTCCGCCGTCGATCCGGAAGGCGGCACGGTGAAGTGGCGGCTGACGGATGATGCCGACGGCATCTTCAAGCTCGTCGGCAACAAGATCCAGACGAAGGCTGCGATCGACTTCGAAAGCACCCACAGCCTTACCTTCACCGCCGAAGCCTATGACGCGGCCGGCAACATCACCAGCCACGACTTCACCCTCGCCGTGAAGGACATTTTTGAGCCGTTGGTTTCAGCCCCGTTGCATGAAGCGCTGATCTAGCCGCAACGCCATTGCCGCCGACGCAGAGATGCGTCGGCAAAATCCATCCTTTTGAAAGTTTCAATATGGCCTTGAATATTCTGAACACAAACGGCGCCACAGTTACCAAGACCGGAGCCGAGTTCGAAGCGTACGACGTCATCCGCTATTCCGCCGCTAATCCTCACGCCAAGGTCAGCCTAGTCGTCTCGGGTTCCGGTGCGGCAGATCTAGCCGATGAGCTCGGGTCGGTTTCGGCAGAGGTCACGGGCTCGAACAGTGACAATGCGATCACAACAGGCGCAGGCAACGACATCATTCGGGGTTATTCCGGAAATGACCAGTTGAATGGCGGCGACGGCGACGACCAGATCAGCGGCGGCGCCGGAAATGACGTCCTCAGGGGCGGTGCGGGCAACGACACGATCGGTGATGGCGATGCTGGTGTTGCCGCTGGCGTGGTCTACGATATCGATGCGGGCGACGGCGACGATACCGTGGTTGTAGGGAACGATTTCTACGGCTTCGCGAATTCCGGGATAATCGACGGCGGTGCCGGCATTGACAAACTGCACGCCTCAGATCTAACCGGCATAACGATCCAGAACTTCGAAATCCTTGAATCGCAAATAGACATTATCGCCACTGCAGCGCAGTTCGAAAGCTTCGACAAGATCACTTACTCCGAGATGCCGGGCGGCGAAAACCTTGCCGTCACACTGAAATTGGCAGACGACGATCATGCCGACCTTTCAGACGAGTTGGGAAGCCGCTCGGCCTACATCAGCGGCATCGGCTCCAGTATCGACGTCAAGACCGCCGGCGGTAACGACGTGTTGATCGGAACTGACGGCAACGACATTCTTGACAGTGGCACCGGTGAGGATGGGATCAATGCGGGAGCGGGCAACGACATCATCAAAAGCGGCGCAGGCAATGACACCATCATAGATGGCGAGTCTTACGGCTACGGCGAAGTCTTCGATATAGACGCCGGCAGCGGCAACGATATCGTGACCCTGACCGTATATGGATCCGGCATCGCGTTCTCGGGAACAATCGACGGCGGCGCCGACACCGATAGCCTGAATGCCGGCAGTCTTGTCGGTCTCACCGTGAAGAACTTCGAAATCCTGGAAACGTTCGAAGGCAACCTTCTTAGTGGTGGCGTGCTTGGTTCGGCCGCGCAGTTCGACAGTTTCGAACAAATCATCCTCTCCCGCGGATCGGTTTTCGAGGACATGATTATCTCCCTGAGGTTGGCGGACAGCGCCCATGCCGATCTCTCCGACGAGTTGGCAACCCGCTCGGTCTCCATCAGCGGCACCGCCTTCGGCATCGACGTCAAGACCGGCGGCGGCGATGACGTCTTCACAGGGACAGGTGGCAACGACACTTTCGACGGCAGCGCCGGCACCGACACGGCAATCTTCTACGGCAATTTCGCCAATTATTCCTTCGCGCCCGACAATGGCGCCCACATCCTAACCAGCGAGCAGGAGGGGACGGATACGCTGCGTGACATTGAATTCGCCCGTTTTGCCGATGGTCTCTACGATTTCGCCACGGAAACTTTCACACGCAACAACAGCGCGCCGACCAATATCCAGCTGTCGAAAACCGCCCTCTCCGAGGATACTCCGATTTGGACCACCGTTGGTCTGCTCAGCGCCAAGGACGCCGACGGCGACACCCTCACCTATACGCTGCTCGACGGCGCTGGCGATCACTTCCGGCTGAAGGGCAACCGCATCATCACCTCCAAGGCGCTCGACTACGAGACGGATCAGTCGCACACGATCAGGGTCGCGGTCTCCGATGGCACGGTGACCGTCGAAAAGGACATCACCATCAACGTGCTCGACGTCAACGAGGCACCGGTCAACCAGGCCCCGATCAAGCTCTCCTTCTCGCGCAGCTCGATCTCCGAGAATGTCGCGATCGGCACCTCGGTCGGCCTTCTCTCCGCCGTCGATCCGGAAGGCGGCACGGTGAAGTGGCGGCTGACGGATGATGCCGACGGCATCTTCAAGCTCGTCGGCAACAAGATCCAGACGAAGGCTGCGATCGACTACGAAAGCACCCACAGCCTGACCTTCACGGCCGAGGCTTATGACGCAGCCGGCAACATCACCAGCCACGACTTCACCCTCGCCGTGAAGGACATTTTTGAGCCGTCGAGCCTGCTGCACGATGCTTTGATCTAATCACGACAGGATTTCTGCCAGACGCCGATATGCGTCATGATCGGCTTTCAACGCCGGTGGGGCTCGCAGTCTTGCGGGCCTCACAGCGGCAATCTAAGGCATTTGCCTGCCGCCACCAGCAGGAGATGCAGAGGGGGCGGCCACGTCGAGACACCTCCGAAAATGCCGCTCCACCTCGACGCGCGTTTCGGCTATGATTCTCTGCTCATCCGAGGAACGTCCGCATGCGTCTGCCCGCTTTCATTCTCGCCCTCGCCGTCTCGGCGTTCGCGGCCGTGCCCGCCGCGGCGGAGACCTACAAGACGCCGAAGGCGCTGCTCAAGGCGCTTTACAGCTACGACACCGACAGGAGCGACGCCGAAGCGCCCTCGCCCTATTCGATCTTCTTTTCCGACCATCTTAACAAGCTTCTCCAGGCCGATCTCGACAATACGCCGGAGGGCGATGTCGGCGCGGTCGATTTCGATCCCGTCATTGCAGGCCAGGACGGCGAGGCGAGCAACGTCAGGATCGGCGAGCCGATCCTGCTGGATGACAGGGCCGAAGTGGAAGTGGAGTTCGAAAACGGCAAAGAGGTGACACTCTTCTACACCCTGGTCCGCGAGCACGGCGGCTGGAAGGTCGACGACATCGCCGATCAGCAGGGCGATAATCCCTGGAGCCTGAGTGCACTGCTGGGGGATGCGCAGTAAAGCCGCAGGCGCCAAAAGAGAGCCCTCCTGGTGAGGAGACCCAAGGGGCCGTCTCGAACCACGAGGGCGGGAGCGCAACTACTTACCTGCATTCCACAAAGCCCCTAGCAGAATCAAGGCAATGGGGCCGGTGAGGCGCCCCCCGTCCTTCGAGACTTCGTCCCGCGGGCTCCGCACCTTAGGGAGAGTGCGGAGCAAAGACGGGACCGGCAACACCAGAGGCAGGCTCTGCGATTCTCTTCACGATGAGGGCTGATCAATGTGGCCTGCCGCTTCGACCGCCGCTCCGCAAAATCCATGCGCGGCCACGTGCCCCTCATCCCGTTTCGGCACGGAATCCCGATATGGCACGTCGGCGCAAGGATCCGCTAACTTTTTGTCAAGTACCTGAATCTTCGGCATTTCCGGTCATTATCAAGGTCATGCCACAATATTGACGCTTGCATTTTGACCGAAATGATGGCACCAATCCACCTACTCGGGCATTTGCATGCCGGTGACTGGACTGATGTGGTATCTCTTCCGTTCCGGAAGGGGCGCGGGAATACCCGCCTGCGTAGACGTTCTTTCCCCGTACGTGACTTCTCCGACTGACCCTTCGTACCCAACCCCAATCGGGACGAAAGCTAAAGCCGTCCGCTTCCTCTCGGGGGCGCGGATAAACACAGACTAAGGGAAAAGGACTATCCCAATGGCCACCAAAGGCACCGTAAAATTCTTCAACCAGGACAAGGGTTTTGGTTTCATCACGCCGGACGGCGGCGCAAAGGACGTTTTCGTCCACATCTCCGCGCTGCAGGCTTCTGGCATCCAGTCGCTGCGCGAAGGCCAGCAGGTTACCTTCGACACCGAGCCGGACCGCATGGGCAAGGGCCCGAAGGCTGTCAACATCTCGGCTTCGTAAGCTAGATTATCGCTTCGGCGGCAGGAACGGCGCTCTGAAAGGGGCGCCGTTTTTGTTTGCCACGCTTGGATTTGTCCATCGCAAGGCCAGGTGTTATATGCGCCTTTAATGATGATCTCGCCGGAGCGGCGATGCAGGGCGCCAACATTGAGGCGCCGCGGCTACAAGGAACAATGGACCGTCGATGACTGAGAAGAGGCCGATATTTGCGGTCGCCCCGATGATCGACTGGACGGATCGGCATTGCCGTTATTTCCACCGCCAGATCAGCCGGGAGGCGCTGCTCTATACCGAGATGGTGGTGGCCGACGCCATCATCCATGGCCCGCGCGAGCGGTTGCTCGGCCATGACCCGGCGGAACATCCGTTGGCGCTGCAGCTTGGCGGATCGGATCCGGCCAAACTTGCGGAGGCGGTGAAAATCGCCGAACCCTATGGCTATGACGAGATCAACCTCAATGTCGGCTGCCCCTCCGACCGCGTGCAATCGGGCACCTTCGGCGCCTGCCTGATGCTGACGCCGGAGACGGTGGCCGAATGCGTCGCGGCGATGAAGGCGATCGCGACCGCGCCCGTGACGGTGAAATGCCGGATCGGCGTCGACGAGCAGGAGCCGGAAGAGGCGCTGCCGGAACTCATCACCCGCGTTCTCGATGCAGGCGCCGACGCGATCTGGATCCATGCTCGCAAGGCCTGGCTGAAGGGCTTGAGCCCGAAGGAGAATCGCGAGATCCCGCCGCTCGACTACGAAATCGTCTACCGGATAAAACAGCGCTGGCCCGATGTGTTCATCGGCATCAACGGCGGCATCCGCACACTCGACGAGGCCGCTCAGCACCTCGCCCATGTCGACGGCGTCATGCTCGGCCGGGCCGCCTACCAGAACGCGGCGATCCTCGCTGACGTCGACCGGCGCTTCTTCGGCGCGCCGGCGGCCGAGCCCGACTGGCAGGCGCTGTGCGACCGGATGATGGCCTATGCCGAGCGCCATATCGCCGGCGGCGGGCGGCTGCAGCAGGTGGCCCGCCACATGGTCGGCCTCTTCACCGGCCTGCCCGGGGCACGGCGCTACCGCCAGATCCTCTCTACCGACGCGGCAAAAAGCGGTGCCGGCCCGGAGGTCTTGGCGGCGGCCTTCGCGGCAGTGGATTTTTCCGGGACGGAGCCGGAGGCGGTCAGCGCCTGACGTAACGAAACGGTGTCTCTCTTTTCACCGCCAAGTCATGGCTGGCGCCTGGAGGGCTCCTTCTCAACGAGCCAGTCGCGGTCGCGCGCTCATTCGGTAAGCCGAGGCTGTCGGCAACGTTTCGTGGCAACAGTCATCATGACCGCGACATCGGCAGCAATATCTTCTTCTCGATCCGGCCGGCTACTGAGAAAACCAAAATCTCGGTCTCCCTGCCGATCTTGCTGCCATCCATCAACCTGACGATATCGTCGACGCCGCCGACCGGGTTGCCGTCGATGGCGAGAATGTAATCGCCCTCCTGCAGCCCGCCTTTTGCAGCCGGCCCCTCCGGTTCGACCCTGCGGACGCGGACGGATGTCGTTTGAACCGTACCCGCCGCGAGCGCAACCCGGCGCGGCAACACGATCGTGTCGCCTGCTATACCGATGAAGGCGCGCCTGACTTGACCATAGCGGAGAAGCTCGGACACCACGAAGTTGGCGGTGTTCGATGCCACAGCAAAGGCGATGCTCTGTGCGCCCTGGATGACGGCGGTGTTGACGCCGATGACCTCGCCGCCGGAAGACACCAACGGCCCGCCGGAATTGCCGGGATTGAGCGCGGCATCGGTCTGGATGACATCCTCCATCAGCCGGCCGCTGGCCGCCCGCATCGATCGGCCGAGCGCCGAGACGATTCCGGCAGTGACGCTCCATTCGAAGCCCAGCGGATTGCCGATCGCGATCGCGATATGGCCCCTGCGCAGCCGCTGGGAATCGCCGAGCCTCGCCCAGGCCCCGGTGCTGGCATTGGCGCGAATGAGAGCGATATCGGTATCGACATCCCGGCCGAGCACCCGGCCTTCGGTGACGAATCCGTCAGGCGTCGTGATGCGAACCACCTTGGCGTCGTCGACGACATGGCTGTTGGTAATGATCAGGCCGTCGGGCGAGACGGCAAAGCCCGACCCGTGCCCCTGCCGGCCACCCGCCCGCTCGATCCGGCTGACCGCCGGGCCGACCGTGTCGACTGCTGCTGCGATCGATTGCGAATAGGCATCGATCAGCGCCCCGTCATTCTGGGGCACTATATCCTTTTCCATGTAACCCATGTTCTGATCCTCAGGCGGCAGACGGCCGTCCCGCCGCCGGCAAAGCAATCGCAGTTGCGATCGTCGCTATGGCGTTGTTGTGAGGATTAGATGGTTGGGCGTCGATCCCTGTTCAAGTGAGCGCCAGCGCGCTGCATCCGCAACAACATAACCGAAGGCGAAACACACCTACCCGAACGTATAGATTGCAAGAACCGGAATAAAGTGGCTCATTGCGGACGTTGCCCGTTAGCTCGGCCGCCTCGCGGTGCTGCCGAGCTAACGTGATGAAGGAAAGTCGCAGGGCGAAGCAGTCGGGCAAGTGCCGCCATATTGCGTCGCCGTCGCCGGTTAACAGGGCACTGAGCGTCCTGACAACTGATCATGCAAACTTCTGTCATATCAATAAAGTAGAACGAGGCATTCAATAACTACTTCCATCCCCGGCGCGACTTTCTTATCCCGTCATTGGCGTCACGGCGCTCGTGGCGCTGCCAATCCCGCCTGCAGCAGCCTTTTTAGTCAGTCCAATTTATAAGGAGCCATGAGATGAATACAGTCACAACCAAGGACGGCGTTGAGATTTTCTATAAGGATTGGGGGCCGAAGAGCGCCCAGCCGATCATGTTCCATCACGGCTGGCCGCTGTGCTCCGA
>NZ_JBXSOL010000015.1:0-153209 GCF_057784555.1 Rhizobium sp. CNPSo 3670 | reverse complement strand
CGCTGCGGCACGGTCTTGATCAGCCCCTCCGCTTCAAGCCTCGGGATGAGCTCTCGGATGGCGCCAAGCGTCAGCCCGGTCAGCTCGACGAGACGGCGCTGCGACACGAATTGGCCGGGACGCACGTCACGGGCAAGCAGGTGGCGCGTGAAACTTGCATAGGCCTTTTCCCGTAGCGTCGGCTGCTCCTCCGTTTCGTCCATCGCCTCCCCCGCAAACATGGCTAACTATGCCGCCTTCGATTGGAATAGACGGTCAAAGGCAATCGCAAGCTGTTCCTGCGCTTCGGCGGATAATGGGAGGAGCGGCGGACGAACCGCAACCCAGATGTCCTCCAACGTCGTGCACGCCACCATCGTCTTCACGGCCGGAATGACCGGATGTTTCAGCAATTCGACGACGAAATCGGCGACGCGGTTATCGTCCCTGCCCTCTTCGGCCATCGGCTTGAGTTCGCGAGGCACAAAATTCGCCATGCCCGATATGGCACCCTGGCCGCCGAGCCGCACGGCCCTTGCGAGGTGCCGCTCGTCGCCGACCAGGATGATGAGATCACGATGCGCTTTGAGAAGCGCTTCGGTGTAGGGCCAGTCGCCGGAGGAATCCTTGACGCCTGTGACGATATGGGGAAAGGCGTTCCGCAGCCGGCCGATCAGCGACACGCTCAGCGGCACCATGGTGACCGAAGGAAGATTATAGACGATGATATCCCGCGCCGTGTCGCCCAGCAGGGAGAATACGGCGGAAAACCACTGGAAGACGCCGTCGTCACTGACGTTCTTGAAATAGGACGGCGGGGCAAGAAGGATGTTGCGGGCGCCATTGGACAGGGCCTGACCGGCCTGCATCGCCGCATCCTCTGCGGCATCGACGAGCACGCCGACGATGATGTTGCCGGGCGCAATGCCAGCATCGAGAAAGGCGGCCACTATGCGTTCCCGTTCGCCATTCCCGATGGAAGATCCCTCACCTGTCGTCCCGAACAGCGTCACGCTGGAGCACCCGGCGGCAAGGCACCGCCGTGCTTGCGCGATCATCGCCTCGATCGCAATATTGCCATCACTGTCGAACGGCGTGGCGAGAGCGACGGAGAGCCCGAATCTTGATGTCAACCTTGTTCCTCCCAACTATTGAGTCAGGTGTAGCAGACTGACATGTTAGTTGTAAAGAGCTGATCGTATCGGTCGGTGCGGAGCCCTCTTCTTGGCCACAATGGCCATTTGCCAGTGGCCGTAAAGCAGATGAACTCGTTTCTCTGGAAAAGTGCGGCGGTGGTAGCAAACACTACCAATAGCGGGCCTGCCATGACGATAGATGAAGGCTTTCGGTAGATCAATAAATGTGCAACTGAGTAGCAAACTCGGCTCGATGGAGATAAACCGATGAGTGTCAAATCGTCGATCTCGCTAACCGACCAGCAGGACGCGTTTGCCCGGTCGCTGGTGGAGAGCGGCCGGTATTCCAGCATGAGTTCCGTTCTTCAGCAGGGCCTGGAGCTTCTCCGCCAAAGGACGGAAAGCGAGACCGCCGAAACGGCAGCCCTTCGCGAGTTGGTCCAGCGGCGTTTGAACGGCCCGATGACTTCCACGACGGAAATGGAAAGCCGCGTCGAGACAATGATCGACCGGAAGCGGCGGGCTGTTCGTGTGGACCGTTGAATATCCCGAGGATGTCGAACGCGATTTTGAGTTGATTTTCGATCATCTCTTCGACTCCTATGTCGAACTCGGAGACTCGCCTGACCAGGCTTTGGAGCGTACCGCTGAACGAATTCGTAAATTGCTTGTCGAAATCGACCGTCTGGTCGATACGACTTATATCGGGACATTGCGGCCCGACATTTGGCCTGGAATCCGGTTTCTTCGGGGGGACAAGGCGGCGGCCTGGTTCTTACCCGTAGAGAATAGTCGCAGGATCATTATTGCCGCAGTTTTCCACGGGGCGCAGGACCATATTAAACATATGCTTGCACGTATGCTGGCGTGACAAGGCCTATATGCACCTAGGCAACTCTCAGTCTGGTGGCGGTGCTATCCAATTTACGCAATACCCGAGCATCGGGGACATTGTCAGCGTATCCTGCCTCGCTCGTGATGTCGGCTTTCTGCGTCTTCTGATGTTAAGCGGGCGCGAATGGTCCGAAGAGAGCCTTCGCCGGCCAGATGAGTTCCGCTCGAGCGTACTCGCGCGATCGCCCATTCGATCACTCGCTTTGTAAGGTCATCTTCGCTACTCTGGAGAATGCGACCGCCTGACCGGCCCTTGACGACACGAATGCTAACGTGAATTTTTTGCCCGAAGCTTGGCAGACCACTCTTCGTGCTGAAGATGGGCTTGCATGGCGCATTCGTCGCGTCCGCGAGCGAACGCATCCGCATTCCAGGCGAAGGTGCAGACGTCGATACCACGGGTCACAGCGACAGGGTCGATGGTGCGCTTCGTTCGAGGCCGCAGCGCCTATAACCGTGAGAGGCGACGTTCTGGCATTCCTGAGCAAAGAGGTTGGCGTATGAAACATGCACTGGTGACAGGTGGTGGCCGCGGTATCGGGCTTTCCGCCGCCCTGGCGCTTCGTGACGCAGGTTATCGTGTGACGGCGACGGGGATCGATGCCGCCGAAATCGCCGCCATGCCGAAGAGAGAGTGTCTTGCCGGCGTCGTGCTCGACGTGCGCGACCAGGCCTCCGTGGAGAGGCTGGTCGGTTCATTCGACAGGCTCGATGCAGTCGTCAATTGCGCCGGGCTCATTCGGCGCGGCGGCGCGGAGTTCGATCCCGCCACCTTCTCGGAGGTCATCGACGTCAATCTCTCGGGCACGATGCGGGTTTGTGTCGCAGCAAGGCCGCTGCTGGCTCGAAAGGGCGGCGCTATCGTCAATACCGCTTCCATGCTGTCATTCTTCGGCGGACCGGCCGTGCCGGCCTACACCGCCAGCAAGGGCGGCGTGGCGCAGCTCACCAAATCTCTGGCCGTTGCCTGGGCGGCTGACAGTATCAGGGTCAACGCGGTGGCCCCCGGCTGGATCGCCACCGAGCTGACCCGTCCCCTCTACGAAGACCCGAGCCGAGCAGAGCCTATCCTGCAGCGCACGCCGATGCGCCGCTGGGGCAAGCCGGAAGACGTCGCCGGCCCGATCGTCTTCCTGTGCTCGGAAGCGGCCGGCTTCATGACCGGCGTTATCCTGCCGGTCGACGGCGGTTATGCCGCAGCTTGAAAGGAGAGAGGTTCCGTGGCCTATCAATCTGTCCACCCTATGTCGCCGCCCGAGATCGTCGTCGCGGCGGTTCCCGAAGATGAACGGCTCTGGGTTCCCCAGGCCCCCGATGTCTGGTTCCGCCCGCTGATGCTGAACACGCTGCAGGGCGCATGGTGCAATCTCCTGCGGGTGCGCCGCGCCGGTATCCTCAGCCGCCATCGCCATCCGGCACCCGTTCACGGCTATGTCATCAAGGGCCGCTGGCGCTACCTCGAACACGATTGGATGGCCACCGAAGGAGCCTATGTCTTCGAGCCGCCCGGCGAAACCCATACCCTGGCCGTGCCCGACGACGTCGAGGAGATGATCACCTTCTTCAACATTTCCGGCTGCATGTATTATGTCGACGAAAACGGCGATCACACCGGCTTCGAGGATGTCTTCACCAAGATCGACATGTGCGCCGCCCATTATCAGAAGGTCGGCCTCGGCGCCGATTTCGTGAGGCAGTTCGTCCGGTAGCGGTTGACGAGCCGATCGGCATCTTTTCGGCCGGCGGGGATGAAATCCTCACCACCCGCCGCCGAAACGATCGTTGCTACTCCTTCACCGCACCCGTCATCGAGGACACGTAGTAGTCGACGAAGAACGAATAGAGGATGACGACTGGCAGTGAGCCGAACAGGGCGCCTGCCATCAGCGATCCCCATTCGAAGACGTCGCCGCGCACTAGCTCGGTCAGGACGCCCACCGGAATGGTCTTGTTCTCCGAGGACTGGATGAATGTCAGCGCGTAGATGAATTCGTTCCAGGACAGCGTGAAGGCGAAGATGCCGGCCGAGATCAGGCCCGGCACCGCAAGCGGCAGGATGATCTTGACGAGGATCTGCCAGCGGTTGGCCCCGTCCACCAGCGCGCTCTCCTCCAGTTCGAAGGGGATCGAACGGAAATAACCCATCAGCAGCCAGGTGCAGAAGGGGATGAGGAAGGTCGGATAGGTGAAGATCAGCGCCAGGCGCGAATCATAGATCCCGAGCTTGAAAACGATGAATGCGAGCGGGATGAAAAGGATCGACGGCGGAATGAGATAGGCGAGAAAGATCACGAGGCCGATCTGCCTGGAGCCGGTGAAGCGCACGCGCTCGATCGCGTAGGCGCCGAACACCGAGGCCACCAGCGACAGCGCCGTCGACCCCACAGCCACCAGCATCGTGTTCCACAGCCAGCCGGGATAAGATGTCTCGAGAAATAGGTATTTGATGTGGTCAAGCGTCGGGCCGACCACCCAGAAGGGGCTGTAGTTGTTGTAATCCGTCAGCTGCTCGTTCGGCTTCACCGCGGTGATCGCCATCCAGTAGAAGGGAAAGAGCAGCACGAAGACGAAGACGGCCATCGGCAGGTAGAGCATCACCACGCGCCGCGGCAGGCGGTTCAGGTAGCTCATGCCCTCGGCATTGTCGGTCAGGACCTCATCGGCCGTTTTGAGATTGGTCGACATGGTTCGCTCCTTAATCTTGTCCGCCCTGCTGCCATTTGCGGCGTTGCAGACCGAAGAAACTGAACATGATGGCGCCGAGCAGGAAGGGTATCATGGCGACGGCGATGGCAGCACCCTCGCCGAGCTGCCCGCCCGGAATGCCGCGCTGGAAGGAGAGTGTGGCCATCAGATGCGTGGCGTTGACAGGCCCGCCCTTGGTCAGCACGTAGATCAGCTGGAAATCCGTGAACGTGAAGAGCACCGAAAAGGTCATGACGACGGCGATGATCGGCGTCAGCATCGGCAGCGTCACATAGCGGAAGCGCTGCCAGCTCGTCGCGCCGTCGAGCGAGGCCGCCTCCTGCAGCGAGGCGGGAATGGTCTGCAGGCCGGCGAGCAGCGAAATAGCTACGAAGGGAATGCCGCGCCAGACATTGGCGACGATGACCGAGATGCGGGCATTTGTGGGATCGCCGAGGAAGTTGATCGGCGCGCTGATCAGCCCGAGCTTCATCAGCGACCACGAGATGATCGAGAACTGGGAATCGTAGATCCACCAGAAGGCCAGCGCCGAAAGCACCGTCGGCACCACCCAGGGCAGGAGCACGATCGCCCGGAAGAAGGATTTGAACGGAAGGTGCTGGTTCAGGAGCAGCGCCAGCCAGAGGCCGAGAGCGAATTTCAGAGCCGAGGCGATGACCGTGTAAAGGATGGTGTTGAAGACTGACAGCCAGAAAACCGCGTCATCGGCCAGGAATTCATAGTTCTCCAGGCCGATGAAAATGCCGTCCCGGCCGATCCGCGTGTCGGTAAAACCAAGCCAGACGCCGAGCCCCAAGGGATAAGTGAGAAAGCAGACGAGGAACACGGCGGCCGGCAGCATGAAGAGGAAGCCGAGCACGTTGTTGTTCTGCATTAGCGAGGGGCCGCGCTTATCCCCTGAGTCCAAGGTCGACATTGCTTGTCTCCAGATTGCATTCAGTCCTGATGCATGTCGCCCGGAAGTGTGCAGCGGTTCCGGGACAACGACATGCCTAAAAACAAGGAACTAAAGCGCGGCGCATGGATCAAATCTGATGTGACGCGCTTCAGAGGCTCGCGGCATGCCGGACATCAGGCATGCCGCAGGTCCCGGCTCCGGATCAGACGCGGTAGTAGCGGTTTGCCCGGCGTTCGGCTTCCTTCATCGCGTCCTCGGGCGACTTCTGGCCGGTGACGGCGGCGGCATACATGTCGACCAGCACGTAGTCGGCCATGGTCGCCGCCGAGGCGTAGCCGAGCGGCCCGGCATAACCGTTCGGGCGCAGCTTTTCCGAGGCGCGCGCATAGGGCGCGTGAACCGGATCGGCAGTCCAGACCGGATTATTGGCGAAGGCCTTGAGGGGCTGGCAGCAATAGGCGCTGGAGCCCTGAATCCAGGCATTCATCTGATCGGCTTCCATCATGAACTTGATGTAGGCCTTTGCCGCTTCCGGATATTTGCTGTGCTTGAAGAGCAGCAGCGAGCTCGTCTGGAAAAGCTCGACGCTCTTGCCAACCGGCCCGATCGGGAAGTTCGTCGTGCGGATGTCCTTGGCGATCTCGGCGAGCTTCGGGTCGTTCTTGGCCGTGTAATAGACCGAGACGCCGTTGGCGATCAGCGATACCTGGCCGGCGAGGAAGGCACGGTTGTTGTTGACATCCAGCCAGCTTTCCGTGCCCGGAATGAAGGTCGCGTAGAGCTCCTTGGCGTAGTTGATCGAGGCGAGCGTTTCCGGGCTGTTGATCGTCACCGTGCCGCTTTCGTCGACCATCTTGCCGCCATGGCTCCAGAGCAGCCAATGGGCGTAGTTGTTGCCGTCGCCGACCGCCTTACCATGGGGGAAGCCAGCGGGCGTGCCCTTTGCCTTCATCGCCTTGCAAAGCTCGAGGAAGCCTGCGGTATCGTTCGGGAATTCGTTGAAGCCGGCCGCCTTCACATGGCTGTCGCGATAGACGACGGCATTGCCGATTGTTGTCAGCGGCATGGCGATGAACTTGTCGTCGCGGGTGGCGTAACCCTTCAGGCCGTCATACCAGCCGTCGTATTTGTTGCCGAGATAGTTGCCGAGTTCGGTGAGATCGACCAGCTTGTCGGGATATTGGTGCGCGTCGTCGAACCAGCACATGATGAGATCCGGACCGGAGCCGACATTGGCCGCAACGGCCGCCTTCGGACGGATGTCCTCCCAACTCTCCTTGTCGATGCGCACTTCCACGCCTGTCGCCTCGGTGAACTTCTTGGTATTGGCGAGCCAGGCATCCTCATCGCCCTTCACGAAAGGCGTCCAGCGCAGCAGCCGCAGGCTGGCGCCGCTTTCCGGCGTGTAGGTCGGTTCGGCCTGCGCAAAGGACGGCTTGATGCCAAGGCCGGCGACACCGGCAACGGCTGCCGATGCAGCAAGAAATTCACGTCTCTTGATCGTCATGAGATTCCTCCTCATTGAAACAGCGGGAGCAATTCTCCGGCATTCACCTCCCGCTTGGTGAACGGCGGCCTGGCATCCCGGAGGCGCAAGCTCCCCTGGGAGGTTTGCGCTCCCGTGGGGCTCACCCCTCGAATGCTTGCGCTCCGGCGGAACGGAAGACTCCTCCTCTCCCCTTATCCCGCCGGATGGCGTCAGTCGGTCAATCTCATGCCGCCTTCGGCGTCGAAGAGATGCACATGTTTGGCGTCGATCGCCACGCGGATGGCTTCACCCGGACGGGCATCGACACGCTCGCGGAAGACGCAGCTGACATCGCTGCCGCCGAGGCGGACGGTCAGATGCGTCTCGTAGCCGGTCGGCTCGATCACCACGATCTCGGCCGGCAGGCCGTTGGCATCGAGCGAGATATATTCTGGGCGCAGCCCGTAGACGAGGTCGCGGCCGATAGCGCTTGCCGGCGGATTGGAGACCGGCAGCCGCGTGCCGTTGGCGGCGACGAACTGGCTGGGGTTCTCCGGATCGAGCCTGCCGTGGATCATGTTCATTGCTGGCGAGCCGATGAAGCCGCCGACGAAGAGATTGGCGGGGCGGTCGTAAAGCTCGAGAGGGCTGCCGATCTGCTCGACGATGCCGTCATGCATAACGACGATCTTGTCCGCCATCGTCATCGCCTCGATCTGATCATGCGTGACGTAGACGGTCGTCGTTTTCAGGCGCTGGTGCAGTTCCTTGATCTCGGCGCGCATGGCGACGCGCAGTTTCGCATCGAGGTTGGACAGCGGCTCGTCGAACAGGAAGACTTCCGGATTGCGCACGATCGCCCGGCCCATGGCGACGCGCTGGCGCTGGCCGCCGGAAAGCTGGCGCGGATAACGGTCGAGCAGCTTGTCGAGACCGAGGATCCCGGCGGCATATTTCACCCGCTTTTCCGCTTCTGCCTTCGGCGATTTGTTGAGCATGAGCGAGAAGCCCATGTTCTGCTCCACCGTCATATGCGGGTAGAGCGCATAATTCTGGAACACCATGGCAATGTCGCGGTCCTTCGGCGGCAGCGTGTTGACGACGCGCCCGCCGATCCTGATCTCGCCGCCGGAAATATTCTCGAGCCCTGCCAGCATCCGCAGAAGCGTGGACTTGCCGCAGCCGGAGGGGCCGACGAGGATGACGAATTCGCCGTCGGCGATATCGATGTCCACCCCCTTGATGACGGGGTGCGCGCCGAATGATTTCCGGACATCCGCGAATTGAACGTTTGCCATACTCCCTCCTCCCAGATCATGAGCACTGCATAACTGCATATAGGTCGCTTCGGCCGCAGCTGCAGGCCTTCTCACCCTCGCCCGACAAAGGGCATTTTTGTCGCCATGACAGTCATGGTCAGCACGTTGGCGCTGAGCGGCAGGCCGGCCATGTAGACGACCGCGTCGGCAATATGGGCCGGGTCGATCGTCGCCTCCGCGGCAATGCTGCCGTTGGCCTGCAGCACGCCGGCCGCAATTCTCGTCGTCATGTCGCTGGCGGCATTGCCGATATCAATCTGGCCGCAGGCGATGTCGAATTCGCGCCCGTCAAGCGCGGTGGATTTGGTCAGGCCCGTAATGGCGTGCTTCGTCGCGGTGTAAGGCGCGGAATTCGGGCGGGGCGTTGTGGCCGAGACCGAGCCGTTGTTGATGATGCGGCCGCCGCGCGGGGTCTGGCTCTTCATCAGCCGGAAGGCCTGCTGGGTGCAGAGGAAGGCACCGGTGAGATTGGCGGCGACGATGGCGCTCCACTGCTCGAAGGAAACCTCCTCGAGCGGCACTCCCGGCACAGTGACCCCGGCATTGTTGACCAGGAGGTCGAGCCGTCCGTATCTCTCCGAGATCGCGTCGAACAGAGCCCACACCGAAGCGGGATCGCCGACATCGGCAGGAACTGCGAAAAACTCGGCCCCCGTTTCGCTGCCAAGATCGCTCGCCGCCTTCTCAAGCACATCGGCCCGTCGCCCTGAAATCACGACCCTGTAGCCGGCAGCGCCGAGTCCCCTTGATATGGCACGCCCGACACCGGTGCCGCCGCCGGTGACAAGCGCGATCCTTGCTTCTCCTCCCGCCGATATGCTCACGCAATCCTCCCGCCGAGTTCATCCTCGATATGCACCTGCAGAATTTCGTCGAAGCTCGTTTCCGCCGTAAAGCCGAGCGAAGAGGCTCTGGTCGCATCGAACTGAGTCGGCCAACCGGCGACGATGCGTTCAATCACGGGATCGGGCACGCGCTTGATGAGGGCGACCGCCTTGTCGCCGGCCACCCGGCGCAGAGCGTCGATCTCTTCGGAGACCAGCGCGGAAAGGCCCGGCATGGTGAGGTTGCGCCGCGCGCCGATCTTTTCGGTATCGATCGTCGCGGCATGGACGAAAAAGCCGACGGCCGCGCGCGGACTGGCAAACCAGTGCCGCACGCCGTCGCTGACCGGCAATATGGCTTCCTTGCCGACCAGCGGCTCGCGCAGGATGTTGGAGAAGAAACCGGAGGCAGCCTTGTTCGGCGCACCCGGGCGCACGCAGATGGTCGGCAGCCGTATGCCGATGCCGTCGAAGATGCCGCGGCGGGAATAATCGGCGAGCAGCAGTTCGGCGATCGCCTTCTGGGTGCCGTAGCTCGTCAGCGGCGTCGTGAAGAATTCGTCCGGAATGACCTCCGGGAACGGTGTGCCGAAGACGGCGATCGAGGAGGCAAAGACGACGCGCGGTACATAATCACTCTTGAGGCCGAGCTGACGGATCGCATCGAAGAGAGCGCGGGTACCATCGAGGTTGACGGCGTAACCCTTGTCGAAATCAGCCTCCGCCTCACCCGATACGATGGCGGCCAGGTGAAAAATCAGATCCGGCCGGCTTTCAATCAGCCTGTCAGCTGCGCCGGCGGCGGCAAGGTCGATCGTCTGCGTCGTCGAGACCGCCTGGAGCGTCTCCGGCACCGGCGGCTGAAAGGCATCCACCAGTGTCAGACGGGTGACGGGCCGGCCGAAAGCGAGCGGCTCGCGCCCGATCTTCTCGACCAGCTTGCGGCCGACCATGCCGGCTGCGCCCAGGATCATCACATGCATATCGGCTCTTCCTCCCGTCGGCCGGTCTCTTCGGTCAAGATCAGGCTACTCTTCGTATTGTCTTGTGGTCACTCCCCGGCCGGCTCGCAACGCGATCTGGAACCGGCCCGATCGGCATATGCCTGATCGAATTCAGATAGGTTTGCAACCTGCGGGTCAAGTCACCTTTCCTGATCCGCAGATGATCGGTACGAACGTTAATCAGATGCCGGACCCTCCGAAGTGTTGCCTTTCCGCCCATCGACTCCCATTCGACGACCATGGCCTTCCTTGTCCCCCGCACGGTTTCTCTCCCGTTTCCGATGGCTGGTATCGATACCGGTATCGGTAACAACGCCCATTTTTACCGTGCATGTCAAGTAGCGAGTGTTTTCCTTTTTTGGAAAAGAGCCTATGAGTCTGACGTTGCCCGATGGCGAGGCAGTTCGACGATGGGGTCGGTGCGATGCGTAAATCCACACTGGAAGAGGTTGCCGCTGCGGCAGGCGTCAGCAAGATGACGGCATCGCGCGCTCTTCGTGGCGCCGCCGATGTCTCCAAGGAGACCCGCGAAAAGGTGCTTCAGCAGGCCGAGCGGCTAAATTACGTCGGCAACCGGCTGGCGCTCTCACTGTCGTCGCAGCGCACCAACCTCGTTGCCGTCGTCGTTCCCAGCATGTCCAACATCGTCTTTCCCGAAATGCTGGCGGGCATTTCCGCTGGGCTGCGGGGATCCGGCATGCAGGCGGTGTTCGGCATCTCGGACTATGACATGGCGAAGGAACGGGAGATCATCCGCGACATGCTCTCCTGGCGGCCCGCCGCCATCATCGTGACGGGCCTCGATCAGCCGGCGGAAACGGTCAAAATGCTGCAGAATGCAGCCATTCCCGTCATCCAGCTGATGGACCTCGACGGCACACCGATCGATTTCAACGTTGGCCTCTCGCACGGCAAGGCTGGGGAAGAGATGGCAAAAGCGCTTTTGGCGGCCGGCCGCCGGCGGTTCGGTTATATCGGCAGCGCGATCGACAGAGATCTGCGCGCAGGCAAGCGGAAGGCCGGCTTCGAGAAAGTGCTGCGCGAGAGCGGCCTTTCCTTCGTAGATGAGCGGTTCAACGCCGCCTATTCCTCAGTGGCGCACGGCAAGCGGCTGTCGATGTCCATGCTTGCCGCGACCCGGGATCTCGATTGCATCTATTATTCCAACGATGACATGGCAACGGGCGGCGTCTTCGCATGCCTGGAACTCGGCATTTCCAGCCCTGCCGAAATCCTGATCGCCGGCTTCAACGGATTGGATGTTGCCAGTGCCCTCCCCGTCAGGATTGCGACCTCGATCTCGCCGCGGCGCCAGATGGGCGAAGCCGCCGCCGCGCTTCTGCTAGCCGCGAACAGCGGTGACGAAAACCGGATATGCGAAAAAGTAATTGCTTTCACTCCGGAGATCACCGGAGTCGATCGAGGTTAAAGGCCTCGCGTGCTTCAGAGGATTGAGCGCGTTCACTGGTCTCGACCGAGCTGTTTTACGAGATCGGCAAGCATTGCGGCCTGGCCCTTGAGAATCTTGATCTCAGCCTCTGCGATCGCAAACCACCCAGCGCGGTCGACCTCGGGAAAACTTTGGATCCGACCCGATCGCGGCGGCCATTCGATCTGAAACTCCGAACTCCGTACCTTCTCGACATCAAGCGTGACGTCCGCCTCCACCGACCAGACGACCACCACCTTTCCGCCAGGCTGGCGATATTCTCCGAGCGGGACGAAGCTTCCCTTGATTTCGATGCCGAGCTCCTCCTGCGCCTCCCGGATTGCTGCCGACAGTTCGTCTTCGCCGGCCTCGATCAATCCTTTCGGGATCGACCAGGCGCCCTCGTCCTTCTTTGCCCAGAAGGGACCGCCGGGATGAACGAGCAGGACCTCCAGCTTCCTCTCGCAAAGGCGGTAGATGAGAAGCCCGGCGCTACGGACCGGCATAGGCAACTCCCTCAATGATCATGGTCTTTCCTCGAGGACAACTTTCCGCGCGGTGGCGCGTTAGAGCTGACAGCCACACAGACGCGCGGAGAATATCATGCCCAAAGGATTCCGTTTCGACCTGCTTGCCAAGAGCGGCTATGTGGCGCGCGGTATCGTGTTCCTCCTCGTGGCGGGCCTCGCTCTCTTCTCCGGCGTTGCCGGGGGGAAGCCGGAAACGAAATCGGCACTTTCGACGCTTCTCGAACAGCCCTTCGGCCGCGTCTGGGTCGGGCTCATCGGCGTCGGACTTCTGGGTTTCGTCGCTTGGCGACTGGCGCAGTCGCTCGCCGACAGCGACGGCCATGGCCGCGACACCAAGGCCATCGCCATCCGCGCGGTTTTCTTCGGCAGCGCCGTTGTCTATCTCGGGCTTGCCGGATACGCGCTGGGGCACGCACTCTTCAGCGGCGGCGGAAGCGAAGGCTCGGGTGAGAAGGGATTGGCCCAGTGGATCATGTCGCAGCCGTTCGGCGCCTATCTTGCCATGGCCGTTGGTCTCGGCTTCATCATCGGCGGGGTCGTGACGGCGGCTAAGGGCATCACCAGGAAATTCGAGCGCTATCTCAGGCTCGCCGACGCCAGCGGCGTGGTGACCTCGGTCTGCGTCTACGGCCTCGTCGCCCGCGGCATCGTCTTTGTGATCACCGGAATCTTTTTCGCCTATGCAGGTTTTCGTGTTGACCCTGAGCAGGCAGGCAGCATGGCGGACGCGCTCGAATGGGTGAGACGGCTTCCTTTCGGCGCCATCCTCTATATCGCCGTGGCGATCGGACTGGCGGCCTTCGGGATCTATAACCTCGTCGAAGCGCGCTATCGCATCGTGCACAGCCCCTCCCTTGACGACGTGAAACATTCGATCCCCACACCTGGCCATTAGCAAAAACGGCGGCTTCCCAAGCAGGCGGGCTGCGCCATCTCTGTCAGATGATCTATTTTACCGGCGATACCCATTTTGCAGATCCCCGCGTCCTTCGCATCGACCGACGCCCCTTTCCCGACATGACGTCCCACGACGTGACCCTGATCCAGAACTGGAACGAAATCATTGGCCCGCAGGACGATATCTGGCATCTCGGCGACTTCATGTCGTTCCGCGGTGGGGACTGCGACCAGCTCCTTTCGATGCTGAACGGGCGGAAGCACCTCATCATCGGGAATAATGATCCCCCGGCGACGACAGAGGCGACGGGATGGGCAAGCGTTCAGCACTACAGTGAGATGACGCTGGACGATCATCTGCTGATCCTGTGCCATTACCCCTTCCGCACCTGGAAGAAGATGGGGAAGAAGTCGATCAATCTGCACGGACATTCCCACGGCCGCCTCAAGCCCCTGCCCCGCCAGTACGATGTCGGCGTCGATGCGCAGGGCCTCAGGCCGGTGTCGCTGCAAGCCCTGTTGTCAACGAAGCCGGGGTCATGATGCCGCTGAAAAGCGCTAAGCGACAGAACGAAATGACGGCCTGGTTCTCTTCGCTGGCGCCGGTCCAGCCGACCGAGATGCTCGGCCTGTGGCGAGGTGCGGGCATACCATCGGATCACCCGCTCGACGGCGTTCTCGAGAACCTCGGCTGGTTCGGCAAGCGGTTCCACGCCGACATGCGCGCGGACGCCCTCCTCTTTCAGTGGCGGTCGGATCGGCTGGTGGCGATCGAACCCGGAATTATCCCAATCAGCCTGGCGATCAAGGCGGCGCCGTTCGGCCGCACTCGGATCGCCCGGAACTGGTTCTCCTATCTGCAGAAGGCACTCCGGGCGCCGGGCACGACCGCCTCGTTGAAGCTTCGGACGTTCGACAACGTCAGCACTGCTGCGATGGTCTACGACAGGCAGCCTATCGCCGACTATTTCCGCAGGATGGGAGATCACGAAGTGGCCGGTATGATGTGCGTCGATAATGATCCCCGTCGCTATTTCTTCAATCTCCGCAAGATCGAAGTCGTATCTCAGCGAGCCGTCCCAGATTGAATAAGGAGGCGACTCCCCGATGCCGCCACGATGGCGCCAGCGCCTCGGCGCCGGGAACAATCTGCCGCGTTCGCCAGTTGTAAGGGCACGCTAGCCTGGGGGATATCATGCGTGCCGTCCTGATCGCGACTTTGCTCTCGCTCTCCTGCTTGCCGTCGAACGTAAAGGCGTCCGAAGCAGGGTTTTTGCAATCCTTGGCAGGTGACTGGAGCGGGGGTGGAATGGTGCTCACCAAGATAGGCGGCACCAATTTCAATGTCTCGTGTACCCTCAGATCAGATGCCAGCGCATCCGCCGTCTCGATGAACGGAAAATGCCGCGGCTTGGCGGTTTTCACCCGAAGTTTCTCGGCGAGTGTGAAGGCAGCCGGGCAGCGTTACACCGGCAATTACATTGGTCCATCGGGGCAGCCGTCCAAGCTTGCCGGCAGCAGAAACGGTGAAGCACTGAACCTGCGTGTGACCTGGGCGCGGATCGTCAATGGCGATCGAGACGCCACGCTGATGATTGAGAAAGTCGGGCAAGACAGGTTGCGACTGCAAACGGTTGACCGAGATCCGGCCTCGGGCCAGTCGGTCGTGACGAGCCGCATCGATCTACAGCGTCCCTCGCCGGCGAAGAAGTGAGGCCTCCTCCTGACATCAAGAGGTTTTCCCGCCGCAGCACCTTCAGTGCTTTTTGGCGTGATGGTCGCCTCGGTCGCCTTCCCCCGGCTTGGTGTCATTCTTTGCCCGCCGCCGCTTGTCTGCCGACAGCGAGCGGCCGACATCGTCGGATTCCTTGAAGCGACCGCGATTGTCGCGGCGGACGTAGCGCTTGTCGGTGCCCGTATCTACCAGTTCACGTTTCGACATGATCGTCTCCTTTGCTGTTGGATTAGGGAAACGCACAAGATTCCAAAAGGATGCATGGCTCAGCTTCCAAAGACGCCTAGGCGACGTTTTTGAAGACCATGCTTTAGGCGGCCATTCTGACGAGCGCATCGGTGAGCTTGCGGATGTCGTAAGGCTTGGAGAAGAAGAGGCCGCGCTCAGGCAGGTCATTCGGGTCCGGCTGCTTCATGCCGGAGGCGAGGATAATTTCCACCGGCGGCCAGCGGTCGCGGACAGCCTTTGCCAGCATCAAGCCATCCATGCTGCCCGGCATGTCGATATCCGTAAACAGGATCCGGATGCCGGGCACTCTTTCGAAAAGCATCAGCGCCTCGTCGGCATTGCGTGCCTCGAGCGCCTCAAAGCCTGCCTCCTCGACGATGGCGACCGCCATCATCAGCAGCAGAGCTTCGTCCTCGACCACGACTACCTTGGTTTTCATGTCTGGCTCGTATGCTTTTCGTCCCGGCTTGGAGGGTCAACTTCGCCTTTGGCAACCGGTTCCCCAATCGAAAATATTACTTCGAAGATGAGGCCTTCGGTCCGGTAGTCCACCCGGGATCGCGCCTGCGCCTTCGAAGGGAAGGCACGTTCTATGAGCACCGAGCCGAAGCCCTTTTTCGTCGGCGTCGAGACCGGCGGGCCGCCGGCTTCCGTCCACAGAAGCTGGACGCGTCCATCCTCATGTTTCCATTCGATGGTGACTGTTCCATTTTCGCTGCCGAGGCTTCCATACTTGGTTGCATTGGTCGCCAGCTCATGAATCACGAGCGAGAGCGGCAGGGCGGTGTCTGCGGGAAGAACGACGTCCGGTCCTTCGAGATGAATGCGCTCGGCTTGCGAGGCGACATGCGCCCGCAGGGCTGCGGAGAGGATATCCCGAATGGGCGAAGCCGACCCCTCCCGCGACAGGATGAGGTCATAGGTGCCGGCGAGGGCTGCGAGCCGCTCGGCGAAGGAACTGTATCTCTCCGGATCGGACCGCGAGAAGGTTTGTCTGGCAATCGCCTGCACGAGCGTGAAGCCATTCTTGACGCGATGCGCCAGCTCGCGGACGAGCAGGCTGCGTTCCTCCTCCGCCTGCTGATTTTGGCGCCTGCGCTCTTCGAGTTCGTCGAGCAGCCGATCGAAGGTTGCGCCGACCTGCCCCAGCTCGCCCGGTCCCTTCATGCCGGTCCGCGCCGTCGTCTGACCGCTGCGCCAACTTTCCATCACATCCGCGATCCTGGAGATCGGTATCAGGATGAAGCGGTTGCCGATAAAAATCGCGGCGAGGAAGGCGAAAAGCGCACCGCCGATGATGGCGAGCGTATTCATCAGCGTCGCCCGGTCGATCGGCGCGAAGGCTTCCGCTTTCGAGAAGCCGGCGCTGACATAGAGTGGGTTGGAAGGCAAGGCTATCGGGCGATAGCCGAGGATATGCGCTGTTCCGTCCTGGCCGGTCATCTCGATGACATCAGGCTGTTCGGCGTGGATCAGCCGCTGGTATTCCTCGGGCATAACCGTACCGACGAACTGTTCGGGAGAGGGAACGTGCGCAATGATAGTCCCTTTGGCGTCGGCGAGCGTCACCGCATTGCCGGGAGCAACACCGCGCTCGGTGATGCGGTTCTGCAGCCAGTCCAGCCGAATTCCGCTGATGATCATCGCCTTGATGGTATCGCCTTCCATCAGCGGCATCGCGAGCGGCAACACCGGGCGATCGGAAAGGCGGCTCTGCGTATAGGTGCCGACGACGAAGTCTTTGGTCTCCAGAGTCTGCCGGAAGTAATCGCGGTCGGAAAACACCACGCCCGGGGGAAAAGCCATGCTTCCGCAGATCGGCCGCCCATCGAGACCGGCGACGAAGATGGTGCGGATGTTGGGGATGCTTTCGACAACCGACTTCAGTGCATCGTTGCAAGCCTGGACGTCGAGGTGCCGGACGGAAGGCATGGCAGATACGGCGACGAGAAGGGCGTGCAGACCCTCGATGATCCGTTCGACTTCCGACGAGGCTTGCCTCGCCGCCTGCGCCGCGGAGGCGCGCACTTCCTCGTTGCGCTGGTGGCGGAGCGCGACTTCGTTGTAGACGAGCATCGCAACCACCGGCGCCAGCGCCGCAACCGCAACTGCAACCAGTTTGAGCCTCATCCTGTCCCCTTTCGGAAAAGGGTTGGTAGCATGAGCGAGACGATCCGGCCCAGACCGCGCGCGCAATCTTGTTTACAAAGTATCAACATACGAATCCCGATGCGGGTACGTAAGCCTTGCCGGGCTTTGCATCGCGGCTAGTTAAATCAAAGATGAGTGATGCCAAAAGCACTTCCTCTGAAACCTCTCCAGCGGGCTCTGTTCCGCCACGGCCGCTGTCTGGCGTAATGGCGGATGAGGTCGAACGTCTTTTATCGGGCCGAACCCGCGATATCCGCCTGACGGGCGAGCTGCGCCGCCGTTTTGACGAAAGGCTGTGGCGGCAGACGGCGAAGGTCATCCGCTCCTGGATGATCTGGGTCGCATTCGTCGATGTTCTGACGCTGGCGCTGAACGCACTCCTGCTTCCCGGGCAGATCGTTCTGTCGATGATTGCCCCCGCCTGCCTTTTGCCGCCGGCGGCAATCTTGACCGCGGTCGTCTGGAACAAGCCGCGGCCGGCGGCCGTTCAGCGGGCGTCACTGCTTGTGGGAATGTTCCTTATTCTCCTCTCGGTCGGGCTCGTCGGCGTTTTTGCCGGCGGCGAATTTTACGAGCGGCATTTGAGCATCATGTTGTTCGTCGCGACGAGCGCAATCACCATCTTCAGCGTACCGCTGGCCTGGACGATTGCAATTGCCTGTTATGCCCTTTGTCTCTACTTCATCCTCCAATGGTACAACCCGCTCTTGGAAGCGGGCAGTGTCGTCGCCGCGACCCTGTTCTTTTCCTGTGGGATCATCGCTACGGTGGTCGCCAGGCGAACGATGAATATCCTGGCGCAGAAGACATTTCTTCTAGACTGCAGGGATCAACGCCGTGTCGCGGAGCTGGCCGACGCGAACGCCCGATTGGAGCGGCTGGCCCGAACCGACCCGCTCACCGGGATCGCCAATCGCCGTTGGATGATGGAAACGCTCGAGGGCCTCTGGCGCGATGGCCGCGAAACTGGCGTCGCCATGCTGATGTGCGATATTGATCATTTCAAGGGGCTGAACGATAAGCTCGGCCATGGCGAAGGCGATCGCTGCCTCGTCAAGGTTGCCGGCATCATCCAGAGCTGCGTGCGCGCAGATCGCGATCTTGTCTCTCGACATGGCGGCGAGGAGTTTCTCATCGTGCTTCCTGATGTCGATGAAGAAGAGGCCGTCGCGGTCGCCAGGCGAGTACGCGAAAGCGTGGAAGCGGCCGCCCTGCCGAACCCGGCCTCCAGCGTTGGCCCCTCGGTGACGCTGAGCGTCGGGGTGGCGTTCAAATCGGCACTCGATACGGATGTTTCGTTGGCCTATCTCCAGCACGAGGCCGACATGGCTCTTTACCGCGCCAAGGAGGCCGGACGCAACCAGGTCTCGATCTTTCGTCGTCCGCCTGCTGCCGCCGGGCAGACCGCCGCGCGACGTCAGGGGTAGCGGATAGGCAGATCTATCAGAGCTCCTTCCCCCGAACGATCATTCAGCCCGCAGCCACATAATTGACGGTCGCGGGAAGGCCGGCCCTATGGCCAGTCGGGTGATCGAGGTCATCGGATCACCAGGATCAATACCATCGCGATGGCGGAGATGAAGCCGGTGACGCTCAAACCGAAGGTCAGATATTCGGCTGTCTTCTGCCCGTGATGGCCAAGCTCCACGTTTCCAAGCACAGCCGCGAAGCCTCCGGCCAACCAGCTCGCCAACGTCAATATGCCAAGGAGAAGCGCCCAATGTGTTGCTGTGTCCATCGTCTTGCTCCCGTTACGGCTACTTTTCCTCGCAAGGGAAACGCTCCTGCGCGTCTGATCAGTAACCACATAGCTGCCGTTTTGTTTCCGTGCGGTATCTGCAATTCGTCCAAAGCCGCCAACTAGTTCATCGGCCATCAGCAGTCGTGTTTTCAGCAGATCTCTTGGATTCTCCTTCGGTAACCAGTCGGGGAAACAATCTGGCCCTCAATGAAGGCAGCGATCGTCTCAAAACCACGCCCGTTGATCGCCATCAGCCGAGAAACGAAATTTCGCCCCCCGGGCGTCAGGCGTCCTCCGAAAGCGCGGAAAACTGGCGGGCTTTCAACGTAGACATGGGAATTCTCCTGGGTGAGATCCGATAGGCGACCCGGCGCGCAAGGCGCCGGGTCGCTATGTTAGGCTGTCTTCAGGGCCGGAACCGCGCGACGGTCGAGAGCGCCGCTCAACACGGTCAGCAACAGAGCGATGACAACCAGAATGGCACCAACCCAAGGGGTCGCACCTAGGCCAAGCGGCGATTCAACTACCAGACCGCCCAGCCATGCGCCGATTGCGATGCCTAGGTTGAAGGCGGCAATATTGAGAGCCGATGCGACGTCCACGGCACCCGGACGGTGTTCTTTGGCCAGTTTGACGACATAGAGCTGGAGGCCGGGCACGTTGCCGAACTGAAGGAACCCGAGCGCAGCAAGGGTGACGATCGCCAGAACCGGCGAGGCCGCGGTAAAGGTCAAGATGACAAGTACAATGGCCTGCAAGATGAACAGGCCGATCAATGCCTTGACCGGGTTAAGGTTGGCGATTCTGCCGCCGGCAACGTTGCCGATTGCGATTGCGATGCCGTAGAGAACCAGAATAAGGCTGACGCTCTCCTCGGAGAATCCGGCGATTTCCTGAAGGATCGGCGCCAGAAAGGTGAAGGCGACGAAGGTGCCGCCGTAGCCAAGCGCTGTCATTGCGAAGACGATGAGCAGACGACCGGAGCCAAGAACGCGAAGCTGATCGAGCAGGCTTGCCGGCGGCGCCTTCTTGAGCGTGTGCGGCAACAGGGCGGCAATGGCGAGGAAGGCGATGACGCCGAGTGCGGCAACGGCCCAGAAAGTCGCGCGCCAACCGAGGATCTGGCCGATATAGGTGCCGAGTGGCACGCCCGTGACGATGGCAACTGTCAGGCCCATGAACATCATGGCAATGGCCGAAGCGCGGCGGTTCTCCGGCACGAGATCGGCGGCAATGGTCGAGCCGACCGAGAAGAACACGCCATGGGCGAAGGCGGCGATCACCCGGGCCACAAGCAGCAGATCGTAGCCCGGCGACGACGCCGCGACTGTATTGCCAACGATGAACAAGGCCATTAGGCCGAGCAGCAACGGCTTTCTTTCGATTTTGGCAGTGAGCGCCGTCAGGATCGGCGCGCCAAAGGTGACGCCGAGCGCATAGACGCTCACGACAAGCCCGGCAAGCGGCAGGGTAATGTTGAGGTCTGTGGCAACGGTCGGCAAAAGACCGACAATCACGAATTCTGTGGTACCGATCGCATAGGCCGCGATCGTCAAGGCTAAGATTGCTAAAGGCATGATAAATTCCTTCCGCTCGCCGTTGAGGTGGCGGCTGCAAAGACAGCAGCGCTGTCAGATGAAGTTGTTGACCGCAATATGATTGCACGGAACTTTTGTGATAATTGGCACTATTGAAGAAACAGATGTGAATCGAATTCACAGGAAGACACGATGGATAATCGCACTGGTGAAATGGAAGTATTTGTAAACGCAGCGGAATTGCAGAGTTTTTCGGCGGCCGGACGGCGCCTGAAACTTTCGCCCTCGGCGGTGAGCAAGCTTGTCACCAGGATTGAGGACCGGCTCGGGACCCGACTGCTCGTCCGCTCAACCCGCACGATGACGCTCACGCCGGAAGGCGAAATTTATCTGGAGAGAGCCCGGCGAATCCTGGGCGACATTGCGGAGACTGAACGGATCATCGCGTCTGGCAGAAAAGTCGCGCCGCGAGGGATTCTCAGGGTCAATGCCTCCGTTGGCTTTGGCGAACGCTATCTCCTCCCGCTCGTCCCGAAGTTCCTCAAACTCTATTCCGAAGTGCAACTCGACATATCACTTTCGGACGGCGTCATTGGCTTGATCGAAGAGCGGACCGACATTGCGATCCGCTCCGGCCCCATGGAAGATTCGTCCCTGAAAGCCCGAAAACTCCTTGAAAGCCGGCGCGTCATTGTTGCATCTCAGGCCTATCTGGATGCCCATGGCATACCAAAGACACCGGCCGATCTGGCTGGCCACAATTGCCTGACTTTCAATTTCCGCCGAACGCTCAACGAGTGGCCCTTTCGAGCGCCGGGATCGACCGAGATGTATCGGTTGCCCGTATCCGGCAACAGCGCGGTCAACAGCGGAATGGCCATACGCAGGCTGTGCCTTGCCGGCGTTGGTTTGGCTCGCATCGGCCAATTTCATGTAGAGCCAGAGATCGACTCTGGATTACTCATCCCCGTGCTGGAAGAATACAATCCTGAAGACATAGAATTGATCCACGCAGTATTCGCCGGGCACGAGCACCTCGCAGCCCGCATTCGCGCTTTCATAGATTTCCTTGCGGAAAATGTCGGCAAAGATCGTCCGCCGGAACAGGTCATCTGAAACTCTAGAAAGGTAAGGTTCAAATACATGGTCCACCCTAAAATACGGTATCAAGCCTGACCGCTTTGCCCAGCTGCCGAGTGGCGACGTCCGCCGGTCTGTTCTCGCGCATCTCGGCCGACCCAATCTCAGGCCTGTGCCGAAGCAAGTCGATTGTGCATTCTCGATCGGCCGATATTCCCACCGCCGCCCATCCGTCGCTTGCCCTAAACCCTGACGATACGCTTGCCGGGATTTGGACCCCTTTCCGGCGTGGGCGTCTTTCTGTTGATTGGCGCCGCCTCTGCTGCCCTATTTCAAGCGAGGGGAAGACAACGACCGGTAGTTGGATGTCTGTCACGGTACGGGCGATCCTCTCGAGTGTCCGACCTACCGCACGTCAGCGGCTTGACTCGCGGCTTTCTGCCGAGGTTGCGGGCATTCCTTTCACCGCAGATTTCAAGGGCGCTCGTCAACGTGGACATAGACTCGAGGGAGTTGGTCGGAACCTTGGCGATGTCCTGAATGGCCGCGTTCCTTGTGGTAAAACCCGTCAATGTAGTACGAAGTCAAGCCGATCAAATCGCTGGCCGCTGGCGGCGGAAGGACTTGAGCGGCCCTGCCGCTTTAAAGTGGGTGATCCCTCACGGCAGGGTGGGTGCCCTGCTAACAGAACGGACACAATAGGCCGCCCTGGTGGATCAAGCAAAATCGCCCGAATGTGCGAAGCGCCAAAGGCGGGCATCGGACAGACAGCCGGTTGACGCTCGCCGCTTCCGACCCCATCTGCTCCGGTATGCCCAACACGAAGACGAAAAATAAGAGCGATGATCCCGAGCTGATCAGGGAGTGGTCACTCCCCGTGGAGGCGACGCTCGGATCGGCTGTCAGGGTGAAGGGAATCCTGCAGGAGATCCGGTCCCGCCTGCCCCCGGCGGTCAGAAAGTCGCTGGATGTGCAGTCGGGCGAGCTTACCCTCGTCATGCCGGAGACTTCGAAGACGGCGTTTCGCGCGACCTCGTCGATTGTGACCGAAGCCCTCCAGAACATTTCAGACCTTCGGATCATCCCTCGCGAGATCGAAGACATCCTAACGATCACGGCCTCTGAAAGGATGCGTTGGCTGGAGGATGGGCGTCTTCCGAGCGCTGGAACGAGAACTGTCCGGCTGCAAGGCCGAGCGCGACGGATCACCTTCCACGTATTTGATCCACGGGTTGTAGAGGATCTGCTCGACCGCGGGGCCGTGGACGAATGGCGCGAGCAAGACGCGGTGGTGAAAGCGGAAAACTGGCGACGCGCCGCCTATCGGGCGAAGCTGACGCGTTCACTGAAAAAACAAGAAAAAGTCAAACAAGCTGATGCGAACGATGACGACCCCGCGACCGGGCTGAGCGGTTGGGACGAGTTCGGGAGCGAAGGCCTGCTGCGGTAGGATTGGCGGCGTTCGCATCGCAAAATGATCGCAGGAGTTACCTAGCTCGCCAGAGGATTTGGAGGCGGCGGCCGCAGCCGCCACCCCTTATTTCCGCGTCAAGCCGCCGCCGGTCGGTTGATTGCCAGGAAGTGCCGGACGACGGGTTTCTCAGGACCGGCATGGTAAGCCAGAACCTTCCCCTGCAGATCGGCGTCGGCGTTCGAGACCCGCTTGTGCTGGCGAAGATGTTCAGCCCAGGATTCCACCATGAACCACTCGACGATCTTCTCAGGGTCCGCCGAGTCCTCAGTGACACCCCATCCGTAGGCACCATCGCGGCGCCGCTCCCTGGAAAGATGATCGATTGCGTGCAGGAAGGCTGTGCGGTGCTGCTTCTCGACCTTGTATTCGATCAGGATCAGAACCGGGCCGCGGTCATGAGCGATCGGTTCGGCAACAAGCGGCTCCGGCCAGTGGTTGGACGGCACCAGGTCGGCATCCCCCGAGGGAAGCTTCAGTCGGTGCATGATGAACCCGGCGATGAGCAAGCCGCCAGCTCCGATGAGCAGGGTCGACTGGATGCCTACGGCTTCGCCGACAGCACCCCAGCCGAGGCTTCCGGCAGTCATCGCACCATTGAAGACGGTCAGATAGACAGCAAGACCACGACCACGCACCCAGTTCGGGAGCACAGCCTGGGCGGTGCCGTTGAGCGTCGTCAGCGCCGTGATCCACGCTCCCCCGAGGAAAAGAAGGACGACGATCGCAACCCACTTCGGTGGAGCGAGAGCAAGCAGACCCATGACGGCTGCTGTGACAAGCGCTGAGCCGAGGAGCAGGCCGTCCGAGCTCAAGCGTGCACGCAGCTTCGGCATCACCAAGGCACCGCCGATCGCACCAGCACCGACCGCACCAAGCAGGATGCCGTAGAAGCTCGCATCACCACCGAGCAGTTGGCGGGCAACGAGCGGAAGAAGAGCCCAGACTGCGCTGGCGAAGGCAAAGAAGATCGCCGCCCGCATAAGCACGACGTGCAGCGGCTCGCTCGCGCGGGTGTAACGGAGGCCGGCTCGGAACGCACCAAAGAAGTTCTCCTGAAGCGCATCGTTGGAGTTCGTTGCCCGCGGCCACCAGACAAGAGCTGCGATCACGACGATATAGCTGGCCACGTCCGCGCCATAGGTGATCCCGGCTCCGAAGGCTGCGAGAAGCAGGCCACCCGCGGCAGGCCCGATGGAGCGGGCGATGTTGATGCCGAGCGAGTTCAGCGCCACCGCGCTCTTCACGTCCTCGCGTTTCACGAGTTCCGGCACTATCGCCTGCCAGGTGGGTCCCATCAGCGCAGCACCGATCCCGCCGAGGAATGTGAGACCGATCAGCGCGCTGACGGAAAGCATACTCGTCTGAGAGAGAACCATCAGCGCCATGCTGACAGAGGCGAGTAGCACCTGGATGGCGATCAGGAACTTGCGGCGATCGAGGATGTCGGTCAGAACGCCTGCGGGGATGGCAAGCAGGAAGATCGGCAGGGTTCCGGCAGCCTGGACCATGGCGACCGCAGCCGGCGATGCGGACAGATCCGTCATCAGCCAGGAGCTTGCGACATCGCGCATGAAGCTTCCGGTGTTACCAATAACGGTGGCGATCCACAGGACGGCGAACACGGGCTGTGCGAGGGGCGCGAAGGTTCCCCCGGATGATTTTGCGGCGCTCATTTGCCTGCTCCCTTGGTGAGGTCGAATGCTGTAACGAAGACGAATGCGCCTGCGAGGCCGAGGTGCTCGAAGAAGGCATTGGTGGCCATCATGCGGTCCATCCCAGGCGCCATCTCCCAGAAGCGAAGGGCGATGAAGGTTGCAAGTAGGGTGAAGCCTGAAAGCGCAAGCCCGCCCGCCCAGCGCAGGAAACCCGAGATCACCATGGCGGAGGCCGTCAGCTCGAATACGATCACGGCGATCGCGAAGAACGCGGCGGGATGCAGAGCGAAATGATCCATCTCAGCCAGTGCACCGTTGAAGTCGAACATCTTGGTGAGCGGACCCTGGATGTAGGCTGCGCAAAGAGCCAGCAGCGACGCCGTTCGCACCACAGGCGATTCGACGACGCCTGCCACGCGGCTCCGGATTGGATTGGATGATTGAGATTGGTAGGTCATGTCGGCTCCTGTATGTCCGCCGCGAGCGGCTGTGTTCGATGGAGCGATATTGGCTGGCTACCGCCTTGCCAACAATTGCAGCAATAGTTTCGATTTAATTGCAAAAACAGCAATTATGGGCGGCTCTCGGGCGGCAGTTGGCCACCCGAGCTGAATGTTCGTCAGACTGCCCAGCAGGAGCAGCCGAGAGCGCCGAAGAAGCCCTTGAGGTCGGCTATCGGGAGCTTGGATGTCCAGGCTCCGCCATGGTCGTGGCCGTGAACGCTGCAATCGTTGGCGCATCCGCATGTAGAGATAGCGGTGCGGCGCAGCGAACGAGCGCCCGCGCCTTCCGGTTCACCCCAGGCCGCGTATCCGCCGAACTTGCGGACAGGCGACCAGTCGGGCATCGCGGGCGGAATGTCGTTCTCGTCAAGCGTCTTGAAGTCACCCGCGCCGTAGACGATCTTGCCGCCGACCATGGTCAACTCCGAGACGATGAAGGAGATCTCGTCTTCGGCGCAGGAGAAGAAGTCCTTGTCCGGCACCACGAGATCGGCGAACTGCCCTTTCTCGATGCGGCCCTTCTTGCCTTCCTCGTTGGAGAACCATGTGACCTTTTCGGTCCACATCCTGAGCGCCGTCTCGCGGTCGAGGCAATTGGCCCGCGGATAGAGCTGCATGCCGCCGAGCGTCTTGCCAGTCACCATCCACGACAGCGAGACCCACGGATTATAGGAGGCGACGCGGGTGGCATCGGTGCCGGCCGAGACGTTGACGCCCTTGTCGAGCATCTTCCTGATCGGCGGGGTCGCTTCCGCCACGCCGTGCCCATAGCGCTCAACGAAGTATTCGCCCTGATATGCCATACGATGTTGTGTGGCGATACCACCGCCGAGCGCGGCGATACGGTCGATCGAGCGATCCGAGATGGTTTCGGCATGGTCGAAGAACCAGTTTAGTCCCTCGAGCGGAATGTCTTTGTCGACCTTCTCGAACACGTCAAGGGCACGGGAGATCGTCTCGTCATATGTGGCGTGCAGACGCCACGGCCAGCGGTTTTCGGCCAGAACCCGCACGACCTCTTCCAGCTCGCCCTCCATTTCCGGCGCCATTTCCGGGCGCGGCTGCCGGAAGTCCTCGAAGTCGGCGGCGGAGAACACCAGCATTTCGCCGGCGCCGTTGTGGCGGAAGTAATCGTTGCCCTGCTTGTATTTGACCGAGGACGTCCAGTTTAGGAAGTCTTCCTTCTCCTGCTTCGGCTTCTGCGTGAAAAGGTTGTAGGCCAGCCGAACCGTCATCTGGTTCTCGTCGGACAGCTTCTGGATGACCTCATAGTCGTCAGGATAGTTCTGGAAACCACCACCCGCGTCGATCACGCCTGTCACGCCCAGTCGGTTCAACTCGCGCATGAAGTGGCGGGTAGAGTTGACCTGATAGTCCAACGGAAGCTTGGGCCCCTTGGCAAGCGTCGAATAGAGAATGCCTGCATTCGGCTTGGCCAGCAGCATACCGGTCGGATTGCCGTTGGCATCGCGGGTGATCTCGCCTCCGGACGGGTTCGGGGTGTCACGGCTGTAGCCGACAGCGCGAAGAGCCGCACCGTTGAGCAGCGCACGATCATAGAGGTGCAGAAGGAACACGGGTGTGTCAGGCGCGACAGCGTTGATCTCGTCGAGAGTGGGCAGCCGCTTTTCGGCGAACTGATGTTCGGTGAACCCGCCGACGACGCGAACCCACTGCGGCGCGGGCGTGATCGCCACCTGGCGCTTCAGCATGTCCATCGCATCGGCGAGCGAGCGCACGCCGTCCCAGCGCAGTTCCATGTTGTAGTTCAGGCCACCGCGAACGACATGGGTATGGTTGTCGATGAGGCCGGGGAGAACGCGCTTGCCCTTGAGGTCGATGATCTTAGTGCTGGAACCAGCGCGCGCCATGATCTCACTATCGGATCCGACTTCGAGGAACAGCCCATCCTTAATGGCGATTGCCGTAGCATTCGGATTGGTCCGGTCAAGGGTGGTCACGCGGCCATTGTGGAGGATCAGGTCGGGATGCATAGTGTCTACTCCGGTCTGTCTGGCATCGGCAGCTTTCGCTGGTGAGAAGAGGTTCGAGAAGGCCAAACTCGATGCACCTCCGAGAAAGGATCGACGCGTGGTCATCAGCCCCGCTCCTCTACAGTCGCCTTTGCCTTATGAGCAATGTTGATGCGGTCGCCGCCCTTCGGCAGGTGACCGAAGATGTGCGGCTTGATCTGATGAATCCATGAGATCGCCGCCGGCTCGTTTCTCCAAAGCGTCTTCGCGAACGGAATAATTTGTTCGCCGACAAGGATTCCGAGAAGGCCGACCAGGGCAATGACAGGCGGTGCTGGTGATCGGACGTTGAGAAGGCTGTAGACGGTCCCGACGAGCAGGCCAGCACCAAGCGACATTAAATAGATTTTCATGAGATGTTCTCCAATTAAGGAAAGGACCGCTCCGATGGGATGATCGGAACGGTCTGATCAGACTGTTACTTTGCGGGATTCGGACCGATGCGCTTGCCGTGCTTGACGCGTTCTTCTGCGCCGTGAACCATTGTGTAGGCGTAGTCGATGCCCATTCCGTACGCGCCCGAATGCTCCTTTACGAGGGCTGTGACCGCATCGTAGGTCTCCTTGCGAGCCCAGTCGCGCTGCCACTCGAGCAGGACCTGCTGCCAGGTGACCGGAATCACGCCTGCCTGCACCATGCGATCCATCGCATATTTGTGTGCGTCCGCGGACGTGCCGCCGGAAGCATCCGCGACCATGTAGATCTCGTATTCCGGGACATCATGGAGAGCCGAGAGCGCGAACGTCGTGTTGCAAACCTCGGTCCACAGACCGGAGACGACGATCTTCTTGCGGCCGTTGGCGGCGTTCTTCGCCAGAGCGTCACGAACGTTCTGGTCATCCCACGAGTTCATCGAGGTGCGCTCAAGGATATCGTTCTCGGGGAACACGGCGAGGAGTTCCGGATACGTGTTGCCCGAGAAGGATTGCGTCTCGACTGTCGTGATCGTGGTCGGGATGTTGAAGATCTTGGCAGCCTTGGCGAGGCCGACGACATTGTTCTTCAGCGTCTGACGATCGATCGATTGGACCCCGAATGCCATCTGCGGCTGCTGGTCAATAAAGATGAGCTGGCTGTTTTCCGGGGTCAGGACTTCGAGCTTGGACATGGTCACTTCCTCTTCGGTTGTTTGGACCGCCTGTTGCGGTGTTATAATGGGCAGCAGCAATTGATCGGACGCGGGTGCGACCTGGTTCGGCGAACCTTGAAGTGTTCCTGGACCCGTCTCGGAGCCGCTCACTCGTTGTCTTGGCTGCTGAAAACAAACTTATCGCACGGCTGATGTCCACGGAATTGCAATAAGACTTTCCATTGAATTGCGGTATCTGCAACAATCGTTAGACCGCAAGCGCGGCCGAAATGGAAAGCGCCGCGGCCCTTTCGGACGCGGCGCTCTTATCGTGGCTTTGACGGGAGATTGCTGCTCACGCCGACAATGGCACGAGGTTGGCCTGAATCTCGGTGCGATAGTTCTCGTATCGGCTTGGGAGCTTGAGAGCCTCCCCAAGATGCGCCGTATCCTCGTCCCGGTTGAAGCCAGGCTCGTTCGTCGCGACCTCGAACAGCACCCCGCCAGGCGTGCGGAAGTAGATGGCCCAGAAATAATCGCGGTCGATGACGGGGGTGACCTGGTAGCCGGTGTCCATCAGCGCCTTGCGCACCTCGAGCTGCTTCTCGCGGTTTTCGACGGCGAACGCGATGTGGTGCACCGAACCTGCGCCCTGGCGCGCAAAAGGCGTCTTCGGCAACGCTGCCAGATCGATCGTGTCCGCTCCATTGCCGTCGGGGATAATGAATCGGGTCACGTCGCCCTCTTTGTCAGCGCGCTGGTAGCCCATGAACCCGAGCAGCTCTTCGGTCGCAGCGGTGTCATGAAGGCTGAAACGAGCGCCAGCGAAACCGCGAATGGCCGCGTCGTCGGGGATTCCATCTGCAACCCACGGCGCCCGCGTGTCACCGGAGGACTCGATCAGCGCAAGGCCGTCGCCGTCCGGCCCCATGAAGCGAAGTCGGTTGGCACCGAAGACGGTGTCAGATTCCAGTCCGTCCACACCTTGAGCGATGAAGCGGTCCAGCCAGAATTTCAGCGAGCCCTTCGGCACGGAGAACTGTGTTTCGCCCACTTCGCCGACGCCGGGACGGCCGAGCATCATGTTCGGGAATGGAAAATAGGTCATCACTGTCCCGGCCGCCCCTGTCTCGTCACCGTAGTAGAGGTGATAGACGCTGGGGTCATCGAAGTTGACCGTCTGCTTCACGCGGCGCAGACCAAGCGTATCGGTGAAGAAGCGATTGTTCTGCCGCGCGTCCGATGCCATCGAAGTCACGTGGTGTAATCCCTTGATGTCCTTAATCATGGAGATGCCTTTCAGTGGGCATCGAAATTGTTCATCTGAAAACTACGCCTGTTGATCGCCATCGGGTATTGCAATATTCCTCTCGAGTGAATTGCAAATCCTGAAACAATGACATGAACGATTACAAAGCCCTCAGAACCTTTCTGCTCGCTGCCGAAAAACGAAATTTCGCCCAGGTCGCCCGCGAGTTGGACATGACGCCGGCAGCCGTCACACGCGCGATTGCAGCACTCGAGGCGGAACTTGGCGTGCAGCTTTTCGTGCGCACGACAAGGCAAGTCTCGCTGACGACTGACGGCGCAATCTTCGCCGCGCAGATCCAGCCAGCGGTGAAGACGCTGGAAGAAGCGCGCCGCGAAGTTATGAATGCACACAAGGCCGACGAAGGGCGGCTGCGGATCAGCGCGCCGACGTGGTTCGGCAAGACCGTGCTGCCGCCGATCCTGTCAGGTTTCAAGGAACGCTATCCGAAGATGAGCTTTGAGATTTCCTTGTCCGACGGTTTGGTGAATATCGTCGATGACGATTACGATCTGGCGATCCGTATCTCATCACAGCCTTCGGACAAGTACACGATCTGGAGAAAAATCAGGGTAGTGCCGCGCATCCTGGTCGCGGCCCCGGGGAGCCGTTTCGCCGATATGCAACATCCCAACGAACTAAAGCCAGACGACTGCCTCGCCTATAGTGGCGAAAGCCGGCGCGAGAACTGGCTATTGTCCGACGGTGGCTCAAGCATCACGATCTCGGCAGGTCGGGCCTTCAGCGCCAACAGTGGCGAGGTACTGGCGGACATGGCCGCCGACGGTGCAGGTGTCGCACTGCTCCCAGGATTCAACATCGCCGATCACATCAGGAGCGGTCGTCTCGTCCACGTCTTCAAGGGGTGGGCGCCGCCTGACCTGTGGCTGACGCTGTTTTACCCGCCGTACCAGGCCCTTCCACCCCGCATCGCTTCATTCTCGAAATTCTTCGAAGAGCAAGTCGCGGCGCAGATGGTCATGCTGGATTGACGTACACCGCCGCGCATCATCACGGATCCTCAGGAGACTTACACCTTCCTCAGATCGAGCCGTCCTGTGAAAGCGCCCTTAGTCTTGCGGCGACGATTTTCTGTAGCTGCCACAGGTTTCGATCGAAGATGTTCCGGTCAGCCAGATCCAAGACCGTCCGATGCAGGTATTCCGCGCAGGATCCCGCCGGTCCGCATGCCTGAGCGATCAACACTGCGGCGTCGTCGAGCGGTATCTTCTCCGTGAGCCGTGATCGCTTCGTGCTCGCCCAAAATGTGAGTGCGCGGCGTCTACCCGTCGGTGTCTCGACCGAAACCCATCGCACCATGTCGCACACCTCGGCATATCGGATTTCGCGCGCCAGAAGCGTACGCAGATCCTGCCTTTTCGTGGCGCAGGGGAGCTTCAGCACGAGGCCAGAGCAACTCCCTCCCGGCCGAAGCGCCAGCATCAGACCCGGCGCATCGGAGGTAGCCCTTAGCCGTTCTATCCTCAACGAGAACGCACGATGCCACCCGTACGCAATGGCTTCTTCACTTGTCGCTACTTCGAAGCCCGGGTTCCACATCAAAGACCCATAAGCGAACACCCATATCTCCTCGTCACCAGCCTCCCGCTCTACTCTGCTGACGAGTTCATCGAGTCGCTGACCCGAGATTGGAGTCCAGTTAGGCTCTGGGCCCTCGTCCTCGACGGGCTTGAAGGTTTTGGCTACGAGGTCCGGGGTCAGTTGCATGGCAACAGGTACCGGTGTCTTGGCGGTGGTTGTTTTTAGCATGGCGGCAATTATTTCAACGAGATAAACGCCGAAGGACCATCGCATCCGGCAGTTCTTGGGGGTCGCCTGATCATTTAACGGGGACTGTTTCTATCGAAGAGGGTAGCGCGCCGAGCGCCTGTGGATCTTTGTGAGGCGACGGGTGCGTGGGAGGCCGCCCCCGTCGCCAGGACCGATCAGGCCTGGACGAAGGCCAGCAGGTCGGCGTTCAGCACGTCGGCATTCACGGTCAGCATGCCATGCGAAAACCCCGGGTAGGTCTTCAGCGAACCTTTCTTCAGAAGCTTCATCGACTTCAGCGCCGAGTCCGCAATCGGAACGATTTGGTCGTCTTCCCCATGCAAGACGAGCGTCGGAACGGTGATTGCCTTCAGGTCCTCCGTCTGGTCGGTTTCGGAGAAGGCCCTGATGCCATCGTAATGGGCCTTGGCGCCGCCCATCATGCCCTGACGCCACCAGTTCTGGATCACGCCTTCCTGCACCTTGGCGCCTTCCCGGTTGAAGCCGTAGAACGGCCCGGTCGGAACGTCGCGAAAGAACTGCGCGCGGTTGGCGGCAAGTGCCGAGCGGAAACCGTCGAACACTTCCATCGGCAGGCCTTCGGGATTGGCCTCTGTCTTGAGCATGAGCGGCGGCACGGCCGAAACGAGAACCGCCTTGGCGACGCGGCCGGCAGGTTGGCCGTGCTTGGCCACATAACGGGCGACCTCGCCGCCACCGGTGGAATGACCGATATGGACGACATTCTTCAGGTCGAGCGCCTCGACGACGGCAAAGGCATCGGCTGCGTAATGGTCCATATCGTGACCGTCGGCCACCTGGGCGGATCGGCCATGGCCACGCCGGTCATGGGCGACGACGCGAAAACCTTTCGACAGGAAAAACAGCATCTGCGCATCCCAGTCGTCGGACGACAGCGGCCATCCATGGTGGAACATGATCGGCTGGGCATCCTTAGAGCCCCAATCCTTGTAGAAGATTTCGACGCCGTCTCTGGTGGTTACATATGGCATGTTCTTGGATCCTTCGATTGGGTTTATGATGGGAGCCGCATTGGCTGCGAAACTGAGAGAGGGTGAAATTGCCATGGCTGCTGCGGCGGCGCCTATTGACAACAGCGCGTCTCGGCGGGTCATGGAATGGTGAGGTTGGGTCATCTTCGTCCTGCGATTTCGTTATTGAAAACTTCAGCTAACTTGTGTTCGTCTGACAGGGGTAATATTGCCGTCATCTCCTCACGTCCACAATTGCGAGAATAATTGCGAGTTTATTGCGTCGCGTGAAATAATGGGGCCCGGGCCTGACGTGCTCCCGTCGTGAGGCCATCTGTATTCCTGAAGCAGGCGGCGGACGGCAAGATGAGCCCGGCGCCAAAAGCGTCGCCGGGGCTGATTGACGAGGACGTGAAGACGCTCGCCGCCGACAGTGTCAATCAGGCCATGCACAAATTCATGACCCTGTCGACGCCGCTGCAATAACCTATCTTCTTGATCTGCACCGCCGCATCGGGCCGATCTGCGCCTACTTCGATGAGCTTTACAAGGTTTGAAAAAGCACTGAGACAGCCAGGCTTGCGAGGAGCTTACCGATCCGAACGAGCTGCGCTCACTTCCGATCGAACGAATCGCCGCCTGCCGGCGGCACGAACGCGTTCATGTCCTGGCGATCGGATTGCTGAACGGGCCTCAGTGCATTCTAGGAGGTCTCCGCCCGCGCGGAGCCGATGTGACAGCGATCGGCTTAGTCCAAGCCTTCGCAACCTGGCGCGATCCGCATTTGACAGTGTCGATCAACGGTTGCCAAGCCAGGCCAGAAACTCCCGATAATTCTCAGTGCAAAAGCAGGAGATGCAAAGAAAATTCGAACATGCAACTTGGCAACCGAGATCGTCGCTCTTTCCCGATTGGATCAGCTCGCCCGGGAGACGCCGGCCCGACTCGAAGCCTCGCTGCCCGAGAAGATGATGACGGCGAACATCAGCACGCCGGCGAAGGCGATGAGCGAGGAAATGGCGACAATCGGTTCCATTGCCATGTTTCCGGAAAGCAGCAGATAGAGGGACGGGATCAGCACCGCGACACCGAAGGTATAGACGACGTACTGGATCATTGCCAGGCGCTTCTCGGCCTTGTGTGGATTGAGCGCGTGGTAAACGCCGAAGAGCGCCATGGTGACCCAGCCGAGCAAATTGGCGTGGGCATGGGCCCCGGTCGGTGCGTGGTTACCTGAAATCGACATGTGAAGGCCGACCGAGATACCGGCGATGAGAAAAATGATGGCGGTCTTGAAGTAAAGATTTGCGATGCGTGGCATTGGTTTTCCCCTCTGTAGCCGACGAAACTTAGCACGTTTTCAAGTTTCTGAGAAAGAGCGCATCAGAGGATCTTTGGAGCGCCAGCCCTGTCATCGATATCAGAATGGAAATATTGCCGGGAAGCCAGGCGACACTAGAACAACATTGCGGGGGCGAGCAGGTTAACCCTGATGGCAGTGTCAGTGGGAACTTGTTACAACGGCTTGCCGCAGGCACGCTCCGCCTAGAACAGGTTGGTCGAACTAAGCCACAAGTGTCGCGGAACCGAGAACCAACCGCGGGCGTTTGTTGGATCATGTTGAAGCAGCAGGTATTTCGCCCCCGGATCGGAACGGTTCACCAGATTGACAAGCACCAGGTGCATGTTCTGGAGAGCGGCGACTTGAACGCCAGGCCGATCGTTGTCCTCCATGGCTGTGGGAGCCTGGCTGAAGAGGTTCTGCTTCCGTTTGCTCAGAGCCCGTTCCGAATGGTAGCCCCGGATCGCCCGGGCTATGGTTTCAGCAGCCCTCTTCCTCTCGCTGAACGAGGACCAATAGGCCAATCCTTTTGGCTTGAGCGTCTGATCGATGCAATGGACCTGCATTGCGTCTCGATTGTAGCCCACTCCATCGGCAGCGCGCCGGCACTTCATTTGGCCGCGCGCCGGCCGGAGCTGGTGAACGGATTGCTTCTGATTTCGCCGTGCTGCAGGCCCGTCCCACCGAAACCGCTGCCCATCCTCCGGGCATCCGTCGCCCCGGTGGTGGGATCCTTGATCCGCCAGCACGTAATCAGCCGATGGGCAGCGTTTTTTCTCGAGCGTGGTCTGCGATCGTCGTCCTTTCCAAACCCTTTGCCTCCCCAGCTGTCGATATTGCCCGCCGCTCATATGGTTAATCCGGGCGCAATTGAAACAATGGCTAACGAGCTGCGAGCCTTCAACAAAGACATGGAACTTCAGCCGACGCTGCCCGGCAATCTTCCATTACACGTCCTGTTCGGTTCGGAGGATCGCATAGTTCAGCCGGCCTGGCACATCGATGGCGTTCGGCAGAAGCATCCGAGGCCGACGATCAGGGTGATCGAGGGCGTCGGCCACCTTCCACATCATGTTTTGCCAGCCGTAGCCCGACAGATGCTGAGCGACCTTGCGAGGGAGCAAGCACAGCAATCGTCTGAGCGGCAGCATTTGGCTGGTGTCGCGTGAGCGGGCCCACCTATCCCTCGCCTGAACTCTCGAGTAGGCAGAATAGGGTGATCTGGCCGCGGAGGGGCGCTGATCTCCGCGAATGAACCCCGACTGAATGGTGTCTTCAGCTTCCGTTCCGAAGAGAGCGTCTAGAAGAAAGACGTTCAACCGCGGTCTTATCCGCCTGAGGAGACATGTTCATGATCCGCACGTCTATCATTGCAACTGCACTCGTCGCTCTCGTCGGCATTGCCGCCGCAGCCCCCGCCATGGCCAATGATGTTCGTATCGAACAATATGGCTGGTCGAACTCTGCCGGTGGGGCACAGGAAGGATACGGAAACCGGATCAGAACCTATCAGAACGGTGGCTACAACCGAATTCTCGGCCGTCAATATGGGCGACATAATCTTTCAGCTGTCGGTCAGGAAGGCAATGACAACTATGGCGCCACCTATCAGCGCGGCAACCGCAACGTAGCGGGCATTGGCCAATTCGGCTCCAGCCACACGACCATTCTTACCCAGGACGGTAATGGCAACATCGCGGCCGGCGTCCAGGTCGGCCATGGCTGCAGCGCGAATGTCAGCCAGGGCGGCAACGGCAATGTCGCGGCCTTCGTCCAGGCCTGCCCTTAGGCGCCTGCACGGTGATGTAAAAGAGGTCAAGATCGCAACAGCAGACCATCAGGGGAAACGACCATGCCAAATAGCATCAAACATCCTCACCGCATGATGACGATTCTCGCGCTGGTCCTGCTTCCCGTCGGCGCGGTTTCCGCCATGACGAAAGCCAACCAATCTGACCGGGTGCAGCTTTGCGAAATCAAAGCAACCCCGGGGGCAGGTATGGTGAGACTGGACGCGCTCGTCCACGCCGACAAGCATGTCGGCGGGACTTACACCTTCCATGTCAAAAAAGTGGGAGACGGCGGAAGCTCTACGATCAACCAGAGTGGCGATTTTGATGCAGTCGAGGGACATGCGACAATCCTTGGTTCGGTTTCGCTCGACTCGAAAGGAGCCAAATACAAAGCCACGCTGGACGTCGTCGTCGGGGATGAGAGTTTCAGCTGCGTGAAGCAGATCGGCGGCAACTAATCGGCCTCCAAATTCTCCAGTTTTCCTAAAGGGCGCCGTTTACGGCGTCCTTTTGCTTCTACCGGGCCGAAGCGACTGAACGACAACTGAACGGGCAATTCCGACTGGGTTCAGCTGCAAGATGTGAAAGTTGATCATCGGCTGAGGCAGCCGCAAATGGAGATCAGAATGACCCGCAACCTGTTTAAGATCCTTGCCGTCACCCTTCTTGCCGGGAGCCTCGGCCAAGTAGCCTTGTCTGCGCCAGCCTATGCGGGCGGCAGGATCTCGTTCAACCTCGCACCGGACAATGCGCGGGATGCCGGACTTTTTTCAACCGGGTTGCGCGTCTATTCGCTCTATCGCGGTTTGAAAGACGCTGACATCAAGCAGCTGGGTCGGGGTAACGCGGCTGGTATCGCTCAGGCTGGCCGCGGCAACCTCGGCTTTGTCAGGCAACGGGGCAATGGTCATTCCGCGACGTTGCGGCAGAACGGCAACAACAATGCCTATGGCATTTTCCAGTATGGGCGAAATACTGAAACCGACGTGGTGCAAGATGGGGATAACGGCAGTGGCGCTACCTTCAGCTATGGCTGGTAAGGCGGTTCACAGGCCGGGCGCGACCAGCCAGCGCCTATACGGAATCTCTACGGCGAGTTTTAAGCCGCTAAAACGTAAGCTGTACCTTGCAGGCGGCCGTACGGTCGCCGGCAAGGGTGAAGGCAGCGGCGGCTTCTTCCAAGGGTAGACTGTGGCTGATGATCGGCCGGACATCGATCTTGCGGCTTGCGATCAGCCTCGCGGCTGTGGCGAATTCCTCGTGGAACCTCTGCGTGCCGTGAATATGCAGCTCCTTGCTGACAATGGCGTTGAGCGGGACCGGGATCTCGCCCGTGACGCCGACCTGCACGAGGGTGCCGCGCGGCCGGATGGCGGCGATTGCGCTTCGGATCGCGGGTGCGGCGGCCGAGCATTCGAAGACGAGATCGAAATAGCCCTTGCCCGCCTCGAATTTGCCAAACGCTGCCGCATCCCCGGAAACATTGATCGTGCGATTGGCGCCCATCGCTTTCGCCCGCTCCAGCGCCGCATCGGCGAGATCGGTCACGACGATCTCGGCCGCACCGTGATGCCGCGCGGCGGCAACCATCAGACAGCCGATCGGGCCGGCGCCGGTGACGAGGGCGCGTTTGCCTGATATCTCGCCGGCGCGCGATGCGGCATGCAGGCAGACGGCAAGCGGCTCGGTGCAGGCCGCTTCCTCGGCCGTCGTCTCGGCTCCCATTTCGAAACATTGCCGGGCCGGCACCACCAGCCACTCCCGGAACATGCCCTGCTCATGCGGCAGGCGCATCGCGCTGCCCATGAAGCGCATATCGAGGCAATGGATCGGCAGTCCCGTCACGCAGTATTCGCAATGGCCGCAAGGCTGGCTTGGATTGACTGCGACCAGTGTGCCGGCTTTGAGATCGACCCCCTCGCCCGCTTGGTTCACCCTCCCCGAGGCCTCGTGGCCGGGGATGATCGGCTCGCGCACCCTGACCGGCCCGAAGCCGCCGTCCTGATAATAATGCAGGTCGGAGCCGCAGATGCCCGCGGCCGCCATCTTGAGAAGCACCTCGCCTGGACCGGGAGCTGGAACCGTGTCCATTTCGACCCTGAGATCGCCCTTCTGGTAAAGCCGCGCCAGACGCGTCTGCATCCTATTCTCCTATCTCAACAGTCCGAGCTGCTGCGGCAGCCAGAGGGATACCGCGGGAATGAAGGTGATCAGGATCAGCGCCACGAACAGCGGCACCAGCCAGGGCACGATCGCCATCGTCGTGCGTTCGACCGAAAGCTTCGCGACGCGCGACAGCACGAACAACACCATGCCGAGCGGCGGGTGAAGCAAGCCGATCATCAGGTTCAGCGTCATGATCAGGCCGAACTGAACGGGATCGATGCCGAACTTCGCGACAATCGGCAGAAGGATCGGAACGAGGATGGTGATTGCGGCGATCGTATCGAGGAAGCAGCCGACGAAGAGCATCAGCAGGTTCACCAGGATCAGGAAAACCCACTTATTGTCGGTGATCGCTAGGATCGCATCGGAAAGCAGCTGCGCGGCCTGGCTGACCGTCAAGAGCCACGCGAAAACCGAAGCGGCCGTGACGATGAAGAGCACCGACGCCGTCGTTTCGATCGTATCGAAGCTGGCTTTGGCAAGCGTCGAGAGCGTCATCGTGCGGTAGCGTACGAGGCCGAGGAACAACGACCAGAGCACGGCGGCGACAGCGGCCTCCGTCGGCGTGAACCAGCCCATCGTCATGCCGCCGATCAGGATGACCGGCGTCATCAGCGCCATGACGGCGGAGAAGCCGAAATACCAGTCGAGCGCCAGAAGCACGAGAAGGGCTATACCCGCCGCGGCGTTCATCGAGAGACCGGCGCGCATCATCAGATAGATCGCCACAGGCACCATCAGGACGACGACGATTTCCACGCCGGCCGACAGGAGCTCGCGCACATTGAACGGCGCGTCCGATCCCCACCGCTTGCGATAGGCGAAGGCGGCGACGGTGACCATCATCAGCAGCGTCATGACGACGCCGGGCAGGATGCCGGCCATGAAGAGGGCGCCGATCGAGACATTCGCCATCATGCCGTAGATGACGAAGGGCAGCGACGGTGGGAAGATCGGCCCGAGTGTCGCCGAGGCCGCCGTGACACCGACAGCGGCCTCGACGGGATAGCCATGGTCCTTCATCGCCTTGATTTCGATCGTGCCGATGCCGGCCGCATCGGCAAGCGCAGTGCCGGACATGCCGGAGAAGATGACCGAGCCGATGATGTTGACTTGCGCCAGCCCGCCCTTCATCCAGCCGACGAGAGCGACCGCGAAGGAATAGATACGGCCGGTAACGCCGGCGGAATTCATCAGATTGCCGGCCAGGATGAAGAAGGGCACGGCGAGCAGCGGAAAACTCTCGACGCCGGCGATCATGCGCTGGGCGACGATGATGTCTGGCGCCACGCCGTAAAGGACGATGTAAAGCACGGAGGCGACGGCCATCGAGATGGCGACGGGCACGCCGACCAGCATCAGCAGCAGAAACGAGCCAAGAAGCAGCAGCATCGGGTCATCCTTCGACGGATTGAAATTCTTCCGGGCGCTCCAGGACGGAGTAGCCACGGCGCAGATTGGCGATGAAGACGATGACCGCACGGATCAGCATCAGCACGAAGGCGACGAGAACGGAGTAAAAGACGATGTTGCGCGGCAGGTCGATGGTGACCATCTGCTCGTCGGCGACGATGTCGACGTAACGCCACATCAAATAGCAGCCATAGGCGAAGAAACCGATGCGGACGATATCGACGAAGGTTGCGAGCACGCGCGCCAGCCCTGCCGGCATATAGTGATAGAACACATCCACCTGAATATGCCGCGAGGTGCGCACGCACATGACCGCGCCGAGAAAGACGACGCCGATCAGGCAGTTGATGGCGATTTCCTCGGTCCAGGCATAGCTGTCATTCAGCACATAACGCGTGAAGAACTGCAGGAAGACGCAGCCCGCCATCAGCCAGAAGACGATCAACGTGATCCAGTCCTCGACAGCATAGTCTGCGACATGTGCGGTCGGCGCGTGCCCTTCGAATTCGTGGCCGATTTCCTCGGCCGTGATTGGCGTATGAATTTCTTGCGACATGATCGGCCTTGTTCCGGTTGGAGAAGATGGGCGCGGCGTGTGGCGGCGCGACCTTCATATTGTTGGCAAGCCTTGTGCCGCTGCTGCCCTTGTTCGTGCCGAAGGCTGCCCCTCACCCTAACCCTCTCCCCGCCGGCGGGGAGAGGGGACTTGCCTGCGAGGCGTAAGGGGGAAGCGGAAGGGTGCGGCTTGTCCCTTCTCCCCGCGCGCGGGGAGAAGGTGGCGGCAGCCGGATGAGGGGCTGGCCGCGCTCTCAGGCTCCTACTGAATCGCCCGGATCGCTTCCCAATCGGCCTTCTCGTAGCCGAAGTCTTCGAACTTCACCTTTTCCACCACATTCTTCTCGAAATCGCTCTTGTCGACCTCGGCGACGTTGAGCCCCTTCTCCTTGAAGGTCGCAACCAGGCTGTTTTCCTTGCCGGCGATCGTCTTGCTCGTGCGCTCGGCTGCCTGCTGCATCACTTCACCGAAGATCTTCTTGTCCTCGTCGGAGAGCTTCGCCCACAGCTGCTTCGAGATCACGGTGTTCAGGTGATCGACGATATGGCCGGTGAGGATGATGTTTTTCTGGACCTCGTAGAACTTCTTCGCCTCGATCGTCGTCAGCGGGTTTTCCTGCGCCTCGACCGTCCCGTTCTGCAGAGCGAGATAGACCTCGGCAAAGGCAATCGGCGTGGTGTTGGCGCCGCATGCTCGCGGCATGGCGAGATAGGCCGGAACGTCGGGCACGCGGATCTTCAGGCCCTGCATATCGGCGCATTTGGCAATCGGTTTATTGGAGGTGGTGTGGCGCGTGCCGTAATAGCTGACGGCGGCGATATGGTTGCCGGTCTTGTCCTCATAACCCTTGGCGAGACGCTTGAAGACGTCGCTCTTGGTATAGGCGATCAGATGATCGGGATTGCGGAAGATATAGGGGAAGTAGGTGACGCCGATCGGCTTGTAGTCGCGTGCGGCAAAGCTCGATCCAGAAATGATGATGTCGACCGTACCGAGCTTGAGCCCCTGGTTGATGTCGGCTTCCTTGCCGAGCTGCGAAGCCGGATAGACCTCAATCTTGTAGCGCCCGTCGGTACGCTTGGCGATCTCTTCCGCGGCCCAGACGGAATCAGTGTGGAAGGGCTCCGAGGTTTCATAGACATGTGCCCATTTCAGTACGGTCTGGGCATGCGCAACCGCCGTCGTCGCCATGATCGCGGCTGCGGTGCACAGTATCGTTGCCAGTCTCATCTTCATTGCGCTCTCCTCCCATGCTCGGGTTTAAGTCTTGGTGGTTCCTTTCGCGGGCGCCTTGTCGCGGCCGCGCTCCTCCTCTCCCGAGAACTCCTCCCCGAAGCTCTCGGAAAATCTCTTCTGCGATAGGGTGAGATGGCTGCGCATTGCAGCCTTCGCGCCGGCGGCATCGCCGGCGGCGATTGCATCGCGGATGGCCCGGTGCTCATCGACGGCGCTGCGCCATGTCGTCGGCCCCTCGAAATGGCTGGCGAGCTTGGCGAAATACGGAGTCATACGCATGTCGAACATCTCGCCCGTCACGCGGGTCAACGTCGAATTGCCGACAATGGCGGCAATGCCGGTGTGAAAGGCGCGGTCGGCGGCGAGCACCGTCGCCGCATCGTTGAGGCTGCCGCTCATGCGCATCAGCGCCTCGTCAAGCACGGCAATGTCTTCAGGCCTGGCCCGGGTTGCCGCTTCTTCGGCTATGGCGCATTCGATGATCGCGCGCGCCTGCAGCAATTCGAAAGGCCCCTCCACTGGCTCGCTTTCGCTTGTCGCCATGCTGATGCCCTGCCGGCGCACCACATAGATGCCGGAGCCCATGCGGATGTTGACGAGACCCTCGACCTCCAGAACGATCAGGGCTTCGCGCACGGTCGGGCGTGATACCGACAGTTGCTCTGCCAGCTCGCGCTCGGCCGGCAGCTTCTGGCCGACGACAAGCTCGCCGCCGGCGATCATTGAACGAATCTGATCCGCCACCTGCCTGTAGAGGCGGCGCGATTCAACGGGCGAAAACATCTTGGCCTCCCCGGCGGCTTCTCCTCAAGCACGCCGTCTGGTCAACTGGCCTGACCAATTCCTTGGTAGCACCGTGGCAGTTGTGCGTCAATGCGCCGCATGAAATTCAAGCGCGCATCGCCCGCGCGTCAACGACCGTGGGAACCTACACCATCTTCACGGGTTCGGGGCCCGACATTGGGAGCATGATGATGAATTATCTCTGGCTTTTTGCGGTATCGGGAGGGGCGGCCTTTCTCGGAATTGCTCTTGCTTTCGGAATGATCAAGCAGGATGGGCGACGATCGGTCGCCGCCATCGCCGGCGCTTTTGTGGTCGCCATCGGCGCGCTCGGACTCGGCATCTATGTCCAGAAGGCGCCCACAGCTCCTTTGCGCGCGTCCGATAGGGAGGGGTCGCAGAACCGCCTTCCGGCAGCTGCGACGACCGAAAAGGATCTGCCGGGTAAATGACGCGTGGGTATCGCCGACTTCGGTGCACGCCGGCTTCAGCGCCTCAGCGCCAGAGATGGGCGGTCGATCAGCGGCAAGCCGCGTCCTGTGGTACCAGGGAGGTCGTAGGCGTCTGCGGCGAAGGCTTCGAGGGATGCGCGGTTCTGGATGATCACCAGGCCGCGGGTGAAATAAATGAGATGCTTACCCTCCAGGATGCGTAAGGCATCGGTGACGCTGGAACAGCGCACTCCGAGCAACGTGGCCACATATTCGTGCGTGATTTCAACCTCTTCGTCATTGAGGCGGTCGTTGCACATCAGAATCCATTTCGCCAGGCGAACATCGATCTTGTGCACGGCGTTGGAGGGCGCGGTGTTGGCGACCTGCGGGAACAAGTTATGGAGAAAACGCGAAAGCAGCCGGCGGACCGCAGGCCGATCGGCGAGGAAGCATGCCAGGGCGCCGGCTTCCGCACGGCGCCCATCACAGCCCAACCTGCATCGTGACGTCGAATGAAAACTGCTCCGCGTCCACCGTCAGAGCCGGCGGCAACATCCCGTCCCTGCCAAGCACGCCGATCTCGACTTTGCTGCCCTCAGGACTCGTCGCCTACAATGGAAGCAATGCCGGTTCCCGGATCCGCCAACTGCGACAGAATGAGATTTTCGCTTTCGAACGCTCGCATCACGCTGCCCTTTGTTTGGCAAGAGGACACGTCAATGGCCGAGTGCAAGGCACCTCGCCGTAAACTGCTATTATCGACAGAAGGCTCCGTAGCCACTTTGTACGCAAGCGCACTTGGGTGAGAATTTACTGTAGTAAGTGCTAATGTAACTGACGGCAATTCCATGGGGGCGCAGACATGGATCAATATCCCCTTTCGAGCGACGAGGCGGAAATCTATCGGCACATCATTGAGAGCGCCCGGGACTATGCAATCTTTGCGATGGATCGCGACGGCACTGTCGTGACGTGGAGCGCCGGCGCGGAAAATCTCTTCGGCTATTCGCCGCCCGAAATCATCGGACAGAGCGGTGCCGTGATCTTTACGTTCGAAGATCAGCTTGCCGGGGCAATGCTTAAGGAGATCAGGCTTGCCTTGACCACCGGCCGCGCCGACGACAATCGCTGGCATGTGAGAAAGGACGGCAGTTCGTTCTGGGCTTCGGGACTGATGATGCCGCTTCGCAACGATGCCGGCGAGACCTATGGCCTTCTGAAAATCGTCCGCGACCGAACGCAGATGCTGCATGAGGACGAAGCTCGGCGCGCCAGCGAAGAGCGCCTCCAGCTTATTCTCAAAAGCGCGATCGACTATGCGATCTTCGCCTTCGGCCGCGATGGGCGGATCATCAGCTGGAACACCGGCGCGTGCCGCATCTTCGGCTACGAGGAGAGCGAGATCCTCGGTCGCGACGCCCGCATCCTGTTCGTTCCCGAGGACCGCGAAGAGGGCGCGCTGGAGCGCGAGATGGAGGCGGCGGCCGAGCGCGGCCGCGCCGAGAACGAGCGGTTTCACTTGCGTAAGGACGGCTCGACATTCTGGGGCAGCGGCTTGACCATGCCGCTGCGCGCCCAGCGCGCCGGTTTTCTCAAAGTGCTCCGGGACGATACCGAGCGGCATTTCGCCGACGAGCATCAGCAGATCATGCTGCGGGAGATGAGCCATCGCGTCAAGAACAGCCTGGCTCTGGTTGCGGCCATGCTCGCCATGCAGGCCCGTTCGACCAAACAGGAGGAGGTCGGACAGGCGCTTCGCGATGCGGAAGCGCGTGTCGGAACCATCGCCCAGGTGCACGATCAATTATGGCGTCAGCCGGATATCGAAACGGTGGATCTGGCGGATTTCCTGTCGAGCCTCTGCCAGCGCCTGCAGCAATCGACCTCCCGCCACGCAGTATCAGTCAACGCTGATCCATGCATGGTCGATGCCGACCGGGCGATCCAGATCGCCCTCCTCGTCAATGAGTTGGTGACCAATGCCTTCAAGCACGCCTATCCCGATGTCTCCGGCGCCGTCACAGTCAGCGCCCGCAGCATTGCCGATGAGATCCGCCTCGAGGTCGCCGACGACGGACGAGGACTGCCGCCGGAAGTGCTGTCCGGCGAGAACGGCGGAAAAAGCCTCGGAATGAAGATCGTGCGTGCGTTGGTGCAGCAACTGAGGGCCGAGCTTCACATCGAAAACCGGGAGCCCGGCACGGGGTTCGTGATCAGGCTGCCGAGGGAGGTTTGAGAGCGTTCCGTGTCGGCCGGGGAATGAAGTCGGCAAGGGCGCCCTTGGGAATTTTATCGCCCGGCTTTTGTCACAACCGTACAAAACTTTTCTACAGATGGTCATCATTGCATGCATGACCCATATCTCTGTCATTACCGCCAACGAGGCGTCGGTATGAGCACGGGCTGTCTCCCGCCAGGAGAAGCGCATGCACGTACCGGACCAACGCAATATTCGGAATCTGCTGTTGAAGGCCCTGCCGGCCGAGGCATTCCAAAAGCTCACCGGCGATGGCAGTCTGATCGAACTTCCGGCCAGACATGTTCTGGTCGAAGCCGATCAGCCGAACGAGTATGTCTGTTTCATCGAAGGCGGTCTTGCCTCAATGGTGGCCGCCAATGGCGATGACGAAGCCGTCGAGGTCGGCCACATCGGACATGACGGCATGTCCGGCCTTCATGTCCTGCTGAGAACGGATACGACACCCAACCGCACCTTCGTTCAGGTCGCCGGCTCCGGCGTGCAGGTGTCAGTGAAAAGCTTCAAGCAGGTGCTGGCGGAATTTCCGGTCGCCAACGAACTGTTCCTCAAATACATGCATTGCTGCGACATTCAGCTGGCCCAGTCAGCGCTTGCCAACGGGCGCTACAACATGCACGAGCGGCTCGCCCGCTGGCTGCTGATGTGCCACGACCGGCTGAATGGCAGCGACCTGCCGCTGACGCATGAACTGCTGGCCATCATGCTCGGCGTGCGCCGCGCAGGCGTCACCAACGAATTGCACGTCATTGAAGGTCTTCGAGCGATCAGGTCGACGCGCGCCAATGTCAGGATCCTCGACAGGGACCGGCTGGAAGAAATCGCAGCCGGCTGCTACGGCGTTCCGGAGCGCGAATATCAACGTTTGATCGGTCTGCCGATCCGGCGCCCCACTAATCGGCACTCCTGATCGTATCGGCGAAAGGCACGATCAGAACCAGGGTCCCCTGTTCGTCGCAGATGTAGATCTTTCTCGCTGAAATGTCTTTTCCCGAAAGAATTGCCTGACTCATGAGGGCTCTTGCATCCTGAACGGCTTCGCGCCTGGCGTCTTCAATGGTCGCCAGTTCAGAACCATCGGGATCAACGACCGTGCCGGTGTCTGAAACGACATTAAAATAAAATCGTGGCATCAGCCGCCCCATCGTTGCAGAACCAATGCCATAGCCTGTCTTAAGGTTCCGTGGAAAAGAACCAGGGCGCCCTTTAAAACGGCGACAATTTCCTCGTTTCAAATCCTGCTGTCGAAATCAGTGGGACGTTTCGGCGCCGCCAGTGGCAAGACGCGTCATCGTCGCGCGAAGATCGAGGAGCTCCATAAGAATGATCTCCCATTCCTCGTCATCCGCTTTGGCAATCGATATGACCGAAGCGTCGATCATGCGAAGCAGACGATCGAGAGCCGGAGCTCGACCGAAGTTGTCCGGCACTCCATCGCGCAGGTTTCTAAGATCGGCAACGATCTGTCGCAGAGCAATCTGCCGATCGACAAAACCGAGTTCGGAATGCCCCGCCGCGACAGGGGCACTTTGCCGGGTTCTATCCATCGTGCCCATCCGCCCGCCCGGCATTCTCGCGCACATGTGCGCAGGCCGGTGCATCCGGGGTGACGAGCAGGTCCTCTGGATCCAGATACACATGCCGCATCAGGCCTGCGAGCCTATGCTTGTCTCGAATGCCGCATTCGAACCAGGATACGAGTTCTCTGGCAATATGTTCGGCTGCCCGGCTGGCGATCCCGCATGATTTTTCCTGGCACCAGTCTTCAAGGACCGCGGTCAGCATTGCCACGTCGTCGGGCTGTAACGGCGGCTTCGTGATTCCCGCGTGCTGCATCATCCGCGTTCCTCCCCTTGTATGCGACGATCCTAAACTTAGGGTCATCGATTTCAACAGCTGGTGCGAAAACGTACGGATCGCACGGCCGGCGCCGGGATCCCAACCGCCGGGGAACAAGGCGGCCCGGCAAGGGTTCGGCGGTCAGGGCAAAATGAACGTCGCATGACAGGCTCGAATATGGTAGGCACGATACAGGCGCGGACCCGCCTATGCTTCTAAACCGCCATTGAACAGCATGATCACCCTAAAACCTGGATTACAGTAGGCGTCCGCCATGAAGTCGCTCAGTCCGGTCGCCGGCAAGACGATCCTTATCATTGGTGAAGCCGGCTTCCTTTCGGACGGTGCAAGAAAGGCGTTGATCGCGCGCCAGGCGGTGCTCGCCGGCCCCCTTGTCATCTCCAGCGCCATGGAATGCTTGAGCGAGGGCCTGCTGTTCGATGCGGTGATCGTCGACGTGACGATTTCCGACGAAGCCATGCTCTGGATAAATGATTGGTTGGAGACACGGCGGATTCCTTTCATCTTTGCCTATGACGAGCGATCCGAAACACCGCCGGGCAGCTTTGTGGTCAGTGGGCGTCCTTCCGACGTGGACGCGATGATCGCCGCTCTGTTCGGAGGGGACCCGTCCTATTATCACTAAAGCGCCTGGCTTCCCTTCGGGCGCGCGATGCGGTGGGTGTTCGCTTCCGTACAATGGAGGACGAGGAGTTGTTTCGGCTGCAATAGAGTCCCATTATTCAAAAACGCACGGTGAAAAGCTTAGGGACCAGGGTCATGCTCGATTCTCAGTCCATCCATTTGAAAGCGCTCGATTCTGCCGATCTTCAGCGTCTGCAAATCGTCTTGGATGTGATCTGCCGCGAGGCCGGCAAAGCCGTGCGTTCGCCTGAAATGCAGGAGGTCGCCGCTCTGCTCATTCGCCTTTATCGCCACGGTTTGACTGACGAGGTCAAGCTGCTGTCGGTCGGCCGTCTGGCGTCGGCGAAAAGGGGGCTCTCCCGAACTGCTGCGATCACGGCGGGGCGGAGATCGAAACGGCCGCTCGGTCATCTCAATCTGACGAGGAGCAGCTCATGAATGACGGTGAAAAAGCGCGAGCCGACATCGAAGGAACCGAAAAGGAAACCGCCGATGCGAGGAAAAACCCGCCCGCCGGCCCTCACGCCAAGGATCATCTCATAGACGAAAGCAAAACGCCCGGCGCCGGCGCGCTGTCCGAGAAGGACGACCAGAGCATCACGCCAGGATCAGGCTGATCCACCGCCGGTCCGCCGAAAAACACCGTCGGCTGCGGAACCTGCCCCTTCGGGCGCGGTTCGAGGGGAATGGAACCCGAAAATGAAGTTCCCACCAATTATCAGGTAACGACGAACCCTGCCCTCACGGGACTTTTGGGACGCTGCCCGCGGTGCCAGCGGGGTCATCTGTTTTCCGGATATCTTACGCTCGCCCGAGGCTGCGAAGTCTGCGGCCTGGATTATTCATTCGCCGATCCGGCGGATGGGCCGGCCTTCTTCGCGATGTCGATCGTCGCCGTTCCGGCGCTCGCCTTTGCCCTCTGGTTCCAATTCACGTTCGAGCCGGCGATCTGGGTGCATCTCATCGTCAGCCTGCCCCTCAGCGTCATCGCCTGCATTCTCATTCTGAGGCCGCTGAAAGGCTGGCTCGTGTGCTCGCAATTCTTTCACAAGGCGGAGGAAGGCAGTATCGACAGAGCCTGGCATGCCTCCGAGAAGGAGCGGAGGGAGCGGTCCTGAGGCGCTCACGCGGCGGCATGCTTTTCAGCGGGCGAGATCCTTGCCGATCAGCCGCCGATATTCTTCTTCGGCAGCGCCGTAGGATCCATGCGCCTCTTCTATCAATCCCCGCCGGTTGAGGATGACGATCTGTCGCCGCGTGGATCGGATCAGCCCCTTGCCTTCGAGCAGGTGCAGAGCGACCGTGACCCCTGCGCGGCGCACGCCGAGCATCACCGCCAGAAACTCGTGGGTCAGCCAAATGGTCGCGCCATCGGTCCGGTCATGGACCATCAGCAGCCATCGCGCCAGCCGCTCCTCGAGCTTGGCATGGCCGTTGGCGAGCACCGTCGACGTTGTCTGCGCGAGCAGCGCCTGGACATAGGCGAGAAGCAGGCTGCGCAAGGGGCGGCTTTCCTCCATCGCCGCAGAAAGGACCGATGCCGGCAATTTGAAGCCATGGCCGGAGACTTGCATGAACGTCCGGTTCGCGGATTGATTTCCCCCCAGAATTACTGCTGCACCCGTCATGCCCTCGCGGCCGACAATGCCCACTTCGATATCACGCCCGCCCGGAAATCTCGCCACGATCGAGGCAAGCCCTGATTCGAGAATATAGACGTCGCTGACCGGACTATTCTCCATTTCAATGACCAGAGGCACTTCGAGATCGACGGGCTCCAGATGCGGCAGCAGGAGCTGCTGCTCCTGCGGGCCCATGGCGCGCAAAAGTTCATTGCGAAAGTTCAATTGTTGGTCATCCATGTCCATACGCGCATCAGTGATAATGCGGCCCTTGCTGCGGGCGAACCTAACCATCTAGAATCGTTCAGCAATACATTGTGCAATAGCGTACAGACTCGAGGGCCTGCGCTCGATCAGCCACTACCCGCGCTCGCAGTGCGGCCGAGCGTCTGCGAGATCCATGACCTGACTAGGCTGTTTGCTCTATCTGCCAGCCTGGTCGGCAATCGGTTGAAGCCGTGCGGGGCCTCCGGGAAGATGACGCGGTCGGCATTGCCGCTTTGGCTCTGCCATCGCTCATACATCGAGATGCTGTCGTCGAGGATTGGATCGAGCGCTCCGGCGACCAGCAGGGCGGGGGGCAGGCCAGAGAGATCGGCAAACAACGGACCCTTCGCCTCACGCCCGGAAAGGCTTGGCGTCAGTCGCTGCAAATTGCGCAGCGCCGATGGCCCATCGATCACCAGGCTTCTGCCGGTCGAGAGCCGCAGACTTTGCGACCCGCCGAGATCGAAAGCACCGCACATGGAAACAAATCCGACAACCCTCTCCGCCTTGCCGCGCTCGCGAAGGTGGAGGAGCGCCTCCGCGGCGAGATGCGCGCCCGAGGATTCGCCACCCACGATAATCCGCTCGACCTCAAACTCGGCGAGATGATCGACGAGCCATTCGATCGCGACCTTGCTGTCCTGAAGAGAGAGGTCCAGCCGGTCGTCGGCCGCATTATGAAAATCGACGCCGGCCACCAGTATTCGACAGTCTCTGGCGATTGGGCGGGTGATGCGGTCGTCAAGCCGGGCGTTGCCCATCACCCAGGCGCCACCATGGAAATGGACGTAGAGGCCGCAGACGCCGTCGCCTGGGCTGATCAGCCTCAGATTGATCCGCCTGCCGCCCGCCTTGATCGTGCGGGTGGCAATGTCGCGGCGGGCAAGCAGTCCATCGGGCAGGAAGAACTGCGCTGCTTCAATGGCGGCCTGCATGACCCTGGAATTCCAACGGCGGCCGGTATGGTAACGCGGAAGTAAGCCGAGCACAGCATTGAGCCCGCGCGCGTGTCGGATCTCGTGACAGGTCACATGCGGCGGGCTCCCGCTCGCCGCCATCCGATGTGACGTCTTTTTCACTTCGACGTCAGTCCCTGAATCCGGGTCAGATGCATCCTGAGATCCGGCAGGATCTTCTGGGCGGCACGCTTCAAGGCTCCGTCAGGACCATTTTGCGAATAGTCCAAGAAAAGGGACACAGCCTGCTGATGCGCCGAAACCTGCGTCGATAGATAGGCTTGGTCGAGGTCATTCTCAGGGCTTTGCCCAAGTGCTTCAAGCTTCTTCTGGTGCTCTTCGTCGAGGGCGGATGGCAGCTCGACACCATCCTCTTTGGCTGCTTGCGTCAATGCCGGTCCCGCTCGCCCGTGATCCTTCAGCATGTCATTGGCAAATTGCTTGGCGTCCTCAGCCGAGCCCTTGGCAACTTCGATCCTAGCGGCTTCCACCTCGAACATGTTCGAGATGGACGCGCGCGTGGCGAAATCGGTTGCCTTCTGGTGCGAGGCGTCATCGGCAAGAGCGGGCGCCGCAATCAGCAAAAGAAAGCAAAGTCTGGCTATCACCTTCATGAACGTTCTCCGGTATGAGTGCGGGGCGAGCCTGACCGCCAGTTACAACTGCTCAGCCTGTGCTCCGCTGTTAGGTTTGGCCGGTCCGAGGACCGGCTTCTGTCCCATCGGCTGCGGAACGACTGTCTTGAAATTCCCCTTACCGTCGATTGATGGACCTTGCGACCAGCGTCCCGGCGCCGGCTCGCTGCCGTCCTGCTGGAAGCCGAGATAGGCGTAGCTGAATTCCTGCAGTTCCTGCTCCTGGGGGAAGCTGTTCGGAATCGGGAGGACCTTTGTCGGGCCGCCGAGTTCTTCGAGTGCTGCCATCCATTGGTTCTGATGCATGGTGTCACGAGCGATCAGATAGGAGAGCATCTGCTTCATCCCGGGATCGTTCGTGAGGTTGAACAGGCGGGTGGCCAAAACCCGACCAGTGGATTCGGCGGCGACATTGGCCGCCATGTCTGCGGCGATATTGCCGCTTGCGTAGATATGCGACATGTCGAAGGGAACGCCGTCGGAATCGACGGGCATGGCTGAGAGGCCGGCCGAGAGCAGGTTCTTCATGTTCAGCCCGCCAAGCACCGCGCTCGCGACAGGATCGCCGGCAACTTCTTCCTTGACCGAAACCGGAGCGCCCTCAAGGTTCAATGCAACCGCTGTCGCCAGCATCTCGATGTGGCCGAGTTCTTCCGCCGCCGTATTCATCAGGAGATCGCGGAACTTGGGATTGCCACGGGCGCCGCAGGCCTGAAAGAAATATTGCATGGCGACCCGGATCTCGCCTTCCACGCCGCCGATTGCCTGCTGCAAAGCTCTGGCGAATTGAGGATCGGGTGAATCGACCCGCACCGGGAATTGAAGCTTTCCATCCGTATAGAACATCAGTCTCTCCTTTTTGGGGTGTTCGTCTATGCCAAGGCATCAGGACTCGGCCCCAACAACCGGACGAGGAGGGCGGTTCCCGATGCGCGGTAATCCGAGAGGGTTGGTTTCATTCGTACGGATGGGAATTGCTGGGAACCAAGACGTATCGTTCCGGTTAGGGGGCTTCGAGAAAAAGGAGGCCCGATATGGCAGAGAACGAGATTCGCGACATTTTCGTCGTCGGCTTGAGAAACGCGCATGCCATGGAAAACCAGGCGCTCAGTATCATGAAGCCGCAGCTCAAGCGCATCGAAAATTATCCGGAAGTCGCTGAAAAGCTCGATCAGCACATCCGCGAAACCGATGGCCAGATCGTGCGCCTGGAAGAGATCCTCGACGGTTTGAATGAGGACAAGTCGACGCTGAAGGACCTCGCACTTTCCTTTAGCGGATCGATGGCGGCACTTGGCCATACGGTTGCCGGCGACGAGATCCTGAAGAATTCCTTCGCCAACTATGCTTTCGAAAACTTCGAAGCCGCGGCCTACAAATCGCTGCTCACCATCGCCGAAGCCGGCAGTTTTGGCGGCGCCATGTCCGGCCTGCAAGCCAGTCTCGCTGAGGAACTGGCAATGGCGCAATGGATCAACGACAACGTCGTCGCGCTGACGACCAAGTTCCTTTCGCTGCGCCAGGCCGGCGAAACGGCGAAGGTCTGAGGCATGGTCAACCAGCTTCCTCTGTCCGATGGTGACCTGCGCCCGCGAGGAAATCGGCTGATGGAACGCAGGTCGTCCTGACGTCCGATCTTGCCTATCGAACGATGTGGATCGTCAACGTCATCTTTTATGGCGACCCGACGGGCAAGGTCCGTGGGTTCTCATCGATACGGGCCTGTCGACTTCGAGCGATCGGATCAGGGAGTTCGCGGCCCTGCGGTTTGGTGACAATGTGCCGCCTGCCGCCATCGTGATGACGCATGCGCATTCCGATCACGCCGGATCCGTCGAGAGTCTCGCAAGCTACTGGGATGTGCCTGTCTTCGCGCATCCGCTGGAAAAAGCCGTATCTGGAGGGAGAGGCGTCCTATCCTCGCGCCGATCCGCTGGCCGGCGGCGGCGCCATGACCTTGCTATCGCAGCTCTATCCGCGCTCGCCTGTCGATGTGCGGTCACGGCTGGAAATGCTACCTGCCGACCAGACTGTGCCGGGGATGCCGGGATGGGTATGGCTCCATACGCCGGGTCGCCGGGCCATATCTCGCTTTGGCGTGAAAGCGACCGTACGCTGATAGCGGGCGCCGCCATCATTACGACGGGACAGGAATCGGCTTACGAAGCGATCGCCCAGACACCGGAGATCCACGGACCGCCGCGCTATTTTACGCCGGATTCGCAGGAGGCGCAAAAATCCGTCTCGCTTCTGGCATCGCTGGAACCGGCGCTCATCATCTCTGGGCACGGCAGGCCTATCAAGGGGGCAGAATGTCAGAAATCAGCTGCATCGTCTCGCTGTCGCCTTCCGCGACATCGCTGTGCCCGAAGGCGGGCGCTACGACCTTGATCCGGCCAAGGCCGGCAAGTCTGCCGATACCTCTCGCTGATTCCGCACATTGCAGGAACCGTGGGCGGGCTCGTGAGTTGCATTAGATCAGACTGCCTTAAAACCCCGCGTCTTCCGGAGAGCGAGCATTGGCAGAAGCTATGACACCGCCCAATGAGAACCGGTTGCTCGCCCTCTTACCCAAGGAGGAGCTTGCAACTGTCGTCTCTCGTCTCGAAGCTTGCGACATTCCTCGCGGCTTTCTCATGGCCGAAGCCGGCCAGGCGATCGACTACGTCTATTTTCCGTGCTCGGGGGTAGGTTCCGTCATCAATATTTCGCCCGAGGGCAATCGCGTCGAAGCCGGATTGTTCGGCCGTGAGGGGTTTGCCCCCACTGCGGCAGCGATCGACGCGGGAATCAACATTACCGAGATCACCGTCCAGGTACCGGGTTTTGCGTATCGGTTGCAGCAAGACACGTTGCTGGATCTGATCAAAACTCAGCCGGTGCTTACCAGTCTGCTGCATAAGAGCACCCACGCCCTCGCGGTTCAGGCCGGTTTCACCGCGCTCTCCAATGCGATCCACGGCATCGATGAGCGGCTGGCTCGCTGGATCTTGATGTGCCACGATCGCATTGACGGCGATAAGCTCGCCCTGACCCATGAATTCATTGCACTGATGCTGGCAGTCAGACGCCCGAGCGTCACCACAGCGCTGCATCTGCTCGAGGGCAACCATTTCATCCGCTCCGTCCGAGGGCTGGTGATCGTCAGAGATCGCGCCGGTCTCGAGGAATTCGCCGCCGACGCCTACGGCAGGGCGGAGGACGAATATGAGCGACTGCTTGGACCTCTGAGAAAATCGAAGCGATCAGCTCTTTCGAACCGATTGGCTGCACAGGGATAACCGCAGCCTATTCCCGCATGCCATTCGAGCCGCGATCCCCCCAGACGCCGTCATTGCCGCCGTAAAGCTGCCCGTGATCGCGACTGCCTTGAATCCGTTAACCAAGCTGCCGCTCGACCCGGAGCCTGGTCGGCGCGCTACTTCCAGGTTCATCACCTAGGCGAGGATAATCTGCGGATGGAAGGCGTCTACGAGATCGATGCTCTCATAGAACCATCCGCTGCCATCAAGCGTCTTGATCAAAAAAGCTTGGTCCTGGGAATTTTCCTGGAACAGATTACCGTGTCCGTCGGCGATCTGCCGCCGGCTCACATCTATCCATTCGCGGTCCGTCGGGATGCGTTACAGCTTCACACTCATGTGATAGAGGTTCGGTGCCGAAATTGTTTGATTTACGGTGTAACCCGATTGCCTGCATCTACGAATGAGCTCTTTGACAGCATGACCACCGCCCATTCGGAAGAAGCCCTGAAAGCATTGATGCTTCTGTCCCTTGACGGGGACGAGGCTGCCTATCGGCGTTTGCTGACGGCTTTGCGTGTGCTGCTTGTCGGCTATTACAGCCGCAGAATGGCTGCGGCGACGAGAGCGGACATGGAAGATCTGGTGCAGGAGACGTTGCTGGCGCTGCATTCCCGACGGTCTACCTATGACCGGACGAGACCTTTTACCGCCTGGTTTTTCTCCATCGCCCGCTACAAGCTGATAGACCATCACCGCGGCCGTGGCGGACGCAGGCTGGCTGAGACAGAGCTTGATGAAGAGATCGAAAGCGACTTCAGGGAGGACAGACTGACTGCCCGCCTGGACGTCGAGCGGTTGCTTGACGGCTTGCCGCCGAGACAGCAGGAACTGATCCGGCAGGTGAAGCTCGAGGGCAGTTCGGTTGCCGACGCCGCAAGCCGCACCGGCCAGTCCGAATCGGCGGTGAAAGTCAGCATCCATCGGGCGCTCAAGGCGCTCGGAGAGAGATTGCGAGGCACATCGTGACAAAGACGGACGATATCATCGAACGATTGACAAGCGACCTGAAGCCGGTGCCGCGCAACGCGCTATGGCGCCGCTTTGCGCTCGGCATAGCGCCCGCCCTCGCATTTTCCCTGCTGCTGATGCTGATCATTCTCGGCCCCCGGGTCGATATCTCAGACGTGCTGATGCTGCCGGTCTTCTGGATCAAGTCGGCCTATAATGCCCTGATTGCGGCGGCCGCCTTTGCAGCCGTTTTTCGGCTTTCCCGCCCCGATGGCTCGGAGGGACGCTTTTTCGGTCTGCTCGCCTTGATCTTCGCCGCCATGACGGCCGTCGCGGCCATTCAGCTTCTGATGGCACCGCGCGAGAGCTATCGATTGCTGATCGTCGGGTCCTCGGCGCTGCATTGCCCGCCGCTCATCGCAGGCTTTGCGATCCCGGTCTATGCCGGTACGGTCTGGGCACTGCGCCGTGCAGCGCCTGTCGATCTGCGGCTGACCGGCTTCGTCGCCGGCATTGCCGCGGGAGCAGCCGGAGCTTGGGTCTATTCCTGGTTCTGCACCGAAAACGGCATTCCTTTCGTGTTGATCTGGTACACACTCGGCATCCTGCTCATCGGCGCTGTCGGCGCCGTCACCGGACCCCGCCTGCTCCGCTGGTGACCCTTCTCGATTTCTTGATCTGGAACATTCCGGGTTTCCCTTGGTTCGAGGACCGAAGGAGAGAAGATGAGCCAGGAATCGGACCGTCGCGCTTTCATGATCTATTTGGGAGCCATTCTCTTGGTCGGGCTCGTGATCGTGTTCGGCGCTACGCTCTCGTGGAACTCGATCAGCATAAGCGGTCAGCCCACGCAATCTTCAACGGAAGCCAATCCTTGACGAAGTGGCCGAAAGACGACCCGATCCGCTTGGACCGGCCGAGCGACGAAGGGCAGCGGGATGCGCTGAAAACCCTGTGGCTGGTCATCGCTGTGATCGCGACCGTGGTCGCTATCGCCTTTCTGCTCTACATCTTGATCCTCGTTTACGGGGTCATGCAAAGGCTGTGAGCCGGCGCGACCTGAAATGTGCCGCGGCCATTGAGGCAGCATCTATTTCTCCCTGCGCCGCGCAATCAGCTTAAGCCGGATGCCGTAGTGATTGAGAGTGCCGGGAAGATTGGCGACGTCTAAAGGGGGATGCAGCAGCACAATCTCGGCGGCCGACAAGAATGTGCCCACGGCAAGGCTTGCAATCGTCGGCACGAGATTATGTGCCGGGCATATGACAGGACCGGCGCTGAAAGGCACGAGCCCTGCGGCCGGCAACGCATCGTTCTGTCCCCAGATGCTCGGTTCCATCCGATTGGCATAGAGGAGCGCGGGGTCTCGATGGAAAAAGGGGACGAAGATGATGACGCCAGTGCCGCGAGCGATGACCCTGTCGCCTGACTGGATTTCCTTGGTCAGCTGCCTGAGGATGGCGGGCGTCGTCGGCCAGAGACGCAAAACCTCTAGCAGACAACTGCGTGTGAAGGGCCGATCGAGATCCCCGCCGACGGCCTCTTCCACGGCTTTGCCCCAGTAGCTCACATGGCAGGCCAGCAAGGCGAGCGTCCTCATAACGGCAATTCCGGCTGCATCAAAGGCGAATAGCCATTGGGCCACCTGGTTTTCCGGAGCAAGCTCATCGCCTCTGGGAAACCGATTGACAAGACTGTACTTCTCCGGCTCTCGAAGATAGCGGCCGACCTGGTCGTGAAACCGAGCAAGCTTGCGCTGATCGACCGGGGCGGCAAATGCCCAGTTCGCCCGGCCTCGAAGTTCGTTCAAGGTCTCGGTCAATGTGACGTCGTTGCGCGCTCGTTGGCCGAGGACAATTCGCCGGACGATCCGGAACCAGGCCTGCGAAAAGACCGGCCAATCGAGCTCACGGGGTAAGTTCAGGACCTGCAGGAATTCTTCGTCGACGATCTTCTTGAAATGCATCGCATATGGATGCAGCCGGTCTGCGGTTGCCAAAGCGTGCTCATGGGCAGGCCGAAGCTCGGCGCGCCGAGAGTCCGATGAGATAAGGACGTTTTTCGGCTCGAAGTGAACAAGGGCGGCATGCTTTTCCGTCGTCGCCGCGGCAAACGGTTCGGGCGACGATTGAAGCACCGTGGCGACATCGGCCGGATCGAGGATCAGCAGTTGTGGTCGCAATGGGATGGGCAGCAGAAGAGGAGCCGGCCCGTATTTGTTTCTCAGCCGCTGCATCTGTTCCACGGCGGTTCTGTCGAAGCCTTGCCGCTCCGCCAGACGCTCCATTGTCGGGCGGCGAATGATGATGCCCTTGGCAACCGTTGGGGCCACGACCACCGTCAATACTTGCAGCGTATCGAGCCATCCGGCGCGATTAACTCTGGGAAAGATGGCGTGGCTTCGCGCGTTCATGACTCTTCAGCCTGGCCCGGCGGTTGGCCCATATCGATTCGATCGGCCGATCCTATCGATTTGGGCTTGGAACCAGGACCACGACCGTTTGTTCCGCTCGAGGCGAAGCGGCCGGCGCAGCGGGCTCAATCGACGAGATGGTTTCCGAGCATCGCAATCAGGCACTCGCGGGCGCGGCTCACACGGCTTTTCAAGGTGCCGATCCGGCACCCGCACATCTTGGCGGCGTCCTCATAGCTCGTTCCGGCAGCCACCAACGTCAGAGCCCGGCGCCTGTCGTCGGAAAGAAGGGTTAATGCCCGCTGCAATTCGTGCTCCCGCAGCACCCACTCTTGGGTCGGGGCGATCGCCACCTGTTCCATCGCCGCGTCCATTCCACCCGGCTCGCGTTTCTTCCGCCGATAATTGGTGCAGAACGTGTTTCGCAGGATGGTGAAAAGCCAGGATTTGAGCGAGGTGCCGGGCTGGTAGAGGTGAAGCGAGTTCAGCGCCTTCAGCAGGGTTTCCTGAACAAGGTCGTCAATGTCGTCATCGCTGCGCAGGAACCTTCGGGCAAAGGCGCGCAATGCTGGTGTCAGCTCGACGATCTCCCGCTCGATCGCGGATTTTTCTTTGCAATGCGATGCGGGGCGTACTGAAGACGAGGAAGCCATTTTTCTCTCCTGGGATGAGAAGGAAAGTCGCTGGCTCCCTATTCGTTGCCGTACGATACCGGACACAAGTCCGGCTTGGCCGGCGGCTGCTCGCCGGCTCGTGGACGGGAACAACGGCGTCCCGCAATCGTTCGGTGATCGCCGTCCCGATACTCTCGATCGGGCGGTCTCTTCCTTGGCCGGACAGAGATGACGCCCCCGCCCAAGGGGGCGTCATATTTCCGATCGGAACATCCGACCGATGCGAGAGTTGATTGTCGTCACGACACGCCACAGGAGGATTAAATGGCAACCGAGAAGACTCTGAACGATCTGTTTCTCGATACTCTCAAGGACATCTATTACGCCGAAAAGCAGATCCTGAAGGCCCTGCCGAAGATGGCCCGCGCCGCGGAATCGGAAGAAGGCAAGGCCGGTTTTCTGCAGCATCGCGACGAGACCCAGGCGCAGGTCGAACGCCTCGAACAGGTTTTCGAAATGATCGGCAAACCGGCACGCGGCAAGACCTGCGAGGCCATTCAGGGCATCATCGCCGAAGCCGAGGAGATCATGGACGAATTTAAGGGCACCGCTGCCCTCGATGCTGGTCTGATTTCGTCCGCACAGTCCGTCGAGCATTATGAAATCGCCCGCTACGGCACGTTGATCGCCTGGGCAAAGCAGCTCGGCCTCAAGGATGCAGTGCCACTGCTGCAGGCTACGCTTGCCGAAGAAGAGGCGACTGACAAGAAGCTCACGCGGCTCGCCGAGTCCTCGGCCAATATCAAGGGCAAAGGCAAGGCAGCCTGAGCCGCTCGACCGCGGTGTCCCTTCGCAACGGCCGCCGCCCCGGCGGCCGTGCTTTTCCCGGGGCTGCCTCGCAGATCAAAGACCGAGTTGCCAAATTTCGATAGCGAGCACATTCCCCTCGGGCGCCATGAGACGCACCGAGCTTACCCCGCTGAAGCCGGGCAGCCGCTTGGTTCCGGTCCAGCGGCCATCGTCGGCGAAGACCTCGATCGAACCTGCATCGAGGAATATCCGGATGGTCGACGGGCGCGCGCCGGCGGCGATGTAGCGTGGCGAGACCTTGGCATTCGCCACCGAAAAGGGAATGCTCAGCCCATCGTCGTTCAACAGGACCTCGAGCGCCGCCTGCGGATGTTCGAACGCCAGGCGGAACGCCTTGCCCGGCTCCTTGAGGGTGAGCAGGATTTCGACGGCGCCGTTGGCGAGGTCGACCGCCTTGCCGTCCAGAAGGCCATAGGCATCTAGCCGGCGTTGCCGCAGGCTTTCGACACCGGCGACCGGTGGCGTGATCAGAGCCCCCTCGTGCAATGCCAGTCGGCGCGGCAGCGTCATCGCCGTCGCCATGTCGATATCCTTGGAGACGTCAGTCCAGTTCGCCAGCCATGCGATGCCGACCGGGCCGCCGCCATCGACGAAGGCCTGGAACGCGTAGGCGTCGGTGCCGAAATCCAGTTCCTGTTCGAATTCCACGGCGAAGCTGCGGCCATCGAAGCGACCGACGGTCGCAAGCGTCATGTTGCGCCGGCCGGTTGCCGGATCGCGGCTTGTGAGAAGACCGAAGATCAGTGCCCAGCGGGTCGATGGGTCGTTTGCGGGACCGTCAAGGGGCACCAGGCAGGGGCATTCCGCCGCCGTCATCCCGAAGCGGTTCTCGCGATGGAGCATGCCGAGGAAGCTCCATCCCGCCGCCGCAGCCGGATCGTCCGTTTCGTAAAGCAGGATGACGCCGCCCTCACGGTCCCGAGTGCCGAGCAGCATCTTCCATTTGTCATCGGGACCCATGAAGACATAGGGATCGCGGAAGTCGGTCGTCAGGCCGAGGCCCGCGGGCCGCGCGGGCAGGATCAGGCTTGCCGGGTCGACGCTGACAAGATCGCGGCTGGTTGCTGTGAACTGAACCTGTTCCTCCGGTTTCCGATCCTTCATGTGCTCGGTGAAGAAGATGCGAACGCCGGCTTCATCCCTGGGAAGAGCGATCGCCGAGCCGGAAAATGCGCCGCCGCGCCCATCCGCCTGCGCCGCGAGTTCGTCCGAAGGCGGAAGAAAGATCGGAAGATGCGTCCAATGAAGAAAATCGTCCGAGACAGCGTGACCCCAATGCATGTTGTTCCACCGCAGGCTATGCGGGTAGTGCTGATAGAACAGGTGCACCCTGCCGCCGAATCTACCAAAACCGTTGGGATCGTTCATCCAACCGAAGGGTGGGCGGAAGTGATAGCCGCCGGAGATTTCGGGTGCGACGTTGGAAGACCCGACATGCAGCATCCGGATGCCTTTTTCGAGAACGCCGGGCTGAAGGAAGGCGTAGAGAACCGAGACCTGCGTCGTCACGGGATTGTAGGAGAAGTCGGTTTCCCCACCGCTTTCCAGCGTCAGCACCCGAAACTCGAATTCATGGCGATTTGACGTTTCCACAGTGATGGCCGGTTCGCCATCGACATGGGCGGTCAAACTTCCCACGGCGCCATGCCGGGCCTTGATCCACGCGTGGATCGTCGCTCCCGCGGGCAGGACGGCGCTGATCGTCTCCGGCCCGCGTTCATGGGACGGAGTCATCGCTTGGCTTGTCATCAATTCAACCTTTCACGGCGGAGCCGATGAAGGAACTCACGAACCAGCGCTGGAAAACGAGGTAGAGCCCCAGGATCGGGATCATCATCAATACGGAGGCGGCCATCGCCCGATCCCAGTAGATGCTGTCCTGACCGAAGAAGGTCGCGATGGCGACGGCGATCGGGCGGGCATAATCGGTCTGGGTGACGAGGATCGGCCAGAGATACTGGTTCCAGGTCTCGATGCCCATGAGGATCGAGACGGTGGCCAGTGCGGGCAGGCTGAGTGGCAGGAAAATCGAGCGATAGGCCCGGAAGAAGGAAGCGCCGTCGATCTCGGCGGCTTCCAGCAGTTCCTTCGGCAATTGCGTGAAGAACTGGTAGAACAGGAAGATGTAGAGAGGGCTCGCGACCCAGGGCACGATCTGCACTGCGAAGGTATCGGCCATTCCGGCGCGCGAAACCATCATCACCAGGGGCATGATGATGCTTTCCTGCGGGATCACATAAAGCGCAATCACGATCGACAGGATGACGGCGCGGCCCTTGAGCGATCCCCAGGCCAGAACGAAGCCGGCCATCGAATTGACGATCAGGCCGGAGCAAACCGTCGTGATCAGAATGATCAGCGAGTTGATGAGGTAACGGCCGAAGGCGAGTTCGCCCGAGAGGTGGCCGACCTCCGCATAGTTGGAGAGCGTCGGTTTCGAAACCCAGAAGGCGCGGAAACTGCCCATATCGGCCAGAATCTGGAAGCGATCGTCCTTGAGGCTCGCCACGACGAGGAGCAGCAATGGAGAGACGATCACCAGGGCAATGATGAAGATGGAAACCGTCTGGACGATGCGTAAAACCCTTGCGGCGGAGCGCGGCCGCGCCACGCGGGCCTGCGGGATCGAGAGAGCGATATCAGACATCGAAGCGCCTCAGGAGCTGGCGCTGGATCAGCGCGATGATGAGAACGATGACGAACAGGATGACGGACACGGCGGAGGCATAGCCCATCTTCTGCTCTTCGAAGCCGGCGCGGACCATGTAATGCACCACCGTCTCGGTGCTGCTCTTCGGCCCGCCCTGCGTGAGGATGGCGACCTGGGTGTAGAGCTTGAATGCCTGGATAGTTGTGATCACGAGGACGAAGACATGGGTCGGCCGCAGGCCTGGCATCGTGACATGCCAGAATCGCCGGAAGGCGTTGGCGCCGTCGATCTTGGCGGCATCGTAGAGTTCGTCGGGAATGCCCTGGAGGCCGGCGAGATAGACGATCATCTGAAAGCCATAGGCCTGCCAGGCCGAGAGCAGGACGATGGAAAACATCGCCCATTCGGGATCGCCGAGCCAATCGATCGGCTGGATCGCTCCGCCGGAGAGAAAGCCGAGGATCTGGTTGAACGGTCCCGTCGGATATTGGAACAGGGTGCCCCAGATGACGCAGACCACCACCATCGAGGTGATCGCCGGAAGGAAGAACATGCCGCGCAGCAGATTGCGGAACGGCAGCTTCTGATGCAGCAGCAGCGCCGTCGCAAAGGCGAGGCCGCATTGCACCGGAATGATCCAGAAGGTGAAGCGCGAGACGTTCCAGAGAGCGGTCCAGAAGAGATCGTCCTGGAAGATGCGGATGAAATTGTTGAACCAGACGAAGCGGACGGGCGTCGGCCGGGGCACGAGAGGCTGGTTGGTCATCGCCGTCCAGAAAGACAGGAGGAACGGCACGATCAGAAAGACGGTTAACAGGATGACCGCCGGCGCGAGCATGGCCGCTTCCTGCATCAGCCGTCCCTTGTCACGCCGGAGCGTTATTCGGGCGGATCGCGACGATGTCGATTGTTGCATGGCCATACAGATCCTCCTCTCAAGGCTTGATGTCGGTTCTGCCTTGCGATGTCACACGGACACATCGCAAGGCTCCGATTGGTCGGCGAGGGCAATTATTGCTCGTCACCGAACGGCGGGTATCCGTCATTGTCCTCGATGTCCTGGTCGATCTTCTTGGCGGCTGTTGTGAGCGCCTCCCTGGGATCGCCGCCATTGAACACCTCGTCGACGGCTTGCATGAAGGCTGACGTGATTGTGGGATAGGCTGGATGCGGCGGACGTGCGACGGCGGTCTTCGATGCCTGTTCGAAGGCGATCGCCATCGGACCGCCATCGGCATAGAGCGGAGACTCGGCAGCGAAGCTCTTCAATCCGGGATAGCCGGATTGGCTTGCGACATAGGCCCGGTATTCCTTGTCCTTCAGCAGGAAGCTGATGAACTTAGCCGCGGTATCGGGATGTTTCGATGTCTTGGTGATCGCCCAGATCCAGGTGCCATTGGGGCTTACGCTCTTTGCGCCGAACTTCGGAAGCGGCAGGACGACGAGGTTGTCCTTCATGGCGGCTACCGCCTCCGCATAGACCCAATGTCCGCCGAGCGCCAGGGCCGCCGGATTGCCTTCGGCGTAGAACTGGTTGGTGCCGGCCGACTGTGGCACGACCCAGCCGTTCTTAACCCATTTCTGCATCATCGCGAGTGCATCGACGCAGGCGTCGCTGTCGAGCGTGCCCTCGGATTTCCAGGCTTTGCGGTCGATCAGATCGCAGCCGGCCGATTGCAGGATGGGGCCGTAGGCATAGGTTATCCATTCGGTCTTGATGCCGTAGCCGCGGAAGGTGTCAATCGGCCATTTCACGCCATCGAGCTTCGAGAGCTTCTCGAGATAGGTTTCGAACTCCTCCCGCGTCCAGGCATCGTCGACGGATTTCGGGATGCGGGCGCCGATCGCTTCGAGATAATTCTTGTTGCCGTAAAGAACGACGGAAGAGTCCGTCAGGCCGATCGCATAGAGATCCTTGTCGATCGGATATGTGCCCTGCGCGATGTTGGACTCCGTCATGTCGTCGAGGACGTCCTTGTCGATCAGCGGCTTGATCGGCTGAAGATATCCCGACCAGACGTAATTGGCGAGGAACGGCGCATCGAGTTCCATGACGTCGGGCAGTTGCTTGGCCATGACGGCCGCGCTGAACTTCTCGTTATAGGCGTCGTGCGGCGCATAGATGAATTGGACGTCGACATCGGGATTGGCGGCTTCGAAGCGCTCGGCGACCTTGCCATAGGCGGCGACGAAGCCCGGATCGCCCTGATGCATGACCTGGATCGCGGTCTTTTCGGCTGCGTCAGCCCAAGTGGCGGCAAGTGCCGAAGACAGGACGAGAGACCAAAGTAAACGTTTACCCATTAGAATTCCTCCTCAATTGAATGGGCCTTCCTCAATTTACACGGATGCCCGTTCCACCAACTGGAACGGCAGTTTCTGCACCCCGACCGGAGGCCGGTCTTCGGCAAGCAGGATGTGCGCGGCCTGGCGACCCATGGCGCGGTGCGGCAGCGCCATTGTTGTCAGCGGCGGATCGAGGCGTGAGGCGATCTCGACCTGGTTGTCGAAGCTTGCAACGGCAACGTCATCGGGAATGGTCGCGCCCGAGCGGCGCAGTGCGGCATAGACCTCCATCGCCACACGGTCATTGCCGCACAGGATGGCATCGGGAGGCCGGGGACCGTTCATCAGCTCATGCACATGCGTTGCCACGAGGCTAGGCGCCCGGTCGCTGTAAACAGCCTTGCCGACGGCCGGCAAGACCACGGCGCCGGCTCCGTTGATGCCGGCATGATCGAGCGCCTGGCGAAAACCGAGTTCGCGCAGTTCGCCAGCGAGAATGCCGGGCAGGTTGATGAAGGCGATATTGCGACGGCCTGCCTCGATCAGGTACTGCGTCATTTCGATCGCCGCTCCCGTTTCGTCCGGCACCAGGGACGCCACGCGGTCATTGGCGTCCCGGCAGTTGATCATGACGCCGACCGTGTCGGCAAACTCGGCCGGCAGGTCGACGCTTTTGTGATACATGGCCGCATAGGCAATCGCGCGCGGGCGAAAGCGCCGCATCTCGTCGAGGATTGATCCGACGCTGCGGTGGCCGCCGAGCGTCATGGCGAAGACGGCCATGTCGGAAGCGCGCACGGCACCGTCGAGCCCCCTGATGATCTCAGTCGCGAAGGGTGACGTGATCAGATCATCGGCAACGAGCCCAACGAGTGGCATCCAGCCCTGCCGCATGCTGCGCGCGGCGAAGTTGGTGACATAGCCGAGTTCCTCGGCGATCTCCTTGATCCGCTGGCGCGTTTCGTCCGACATACGCGCCGAACCGCCATGCAGAGCGCCTGACACGGTCTTGACGGAAACGCCTGCGCGGGCGGCTATGTCGTTGAGTGAAGCAGTCACGGGTTCGCTTTGGGTTATCGATTACCCACATCAGTATCAATCGCTTTCCGATGAGTCAAGCGGTGACAGTCCCCTGCCCCGCTCAATCGATCTCCTCAGGGATGAAGCCACCGGTCTGGCGCCTCCAGAGGCGTGCAAACAGCCCATCGCGTTCGACCAGTTCTTCCGGCCGGCCTTCTTCCACAATCCGTCCGTGATCGAGCACGACGATGCGGTCCATTCTGGCGATCGTCGAGAGGCGGTGGGCGATGGCGATCACCGTCTTTCCCTCCATGACGAGGTTCAACCGCTCCTGGATAGCGGCTTCGGATTCGCTGTCGAGGGCCGAGGTCGCCTCGTCGAGAACCAGGATCGGCGCGTCCTTCAGGAGCACGCGGGCGATTGCGACGCGCTGGCGCTGGCCGCCGGACAGTTTGATGCCGCGATCGCCGACGAAGGCCTCGTAGCCCTTGCGGCCTTCGCTGTCTGTCAGATCGGCGATGAAGGCATCGGCGCTAGCCATCTTCGCCACCCGCTCGATCTCTTCCCGCGTCGCCTCCGGCCGGCCGTAACGGATATTGTCGCCGACCGAGCGATGCAGCAGCGCGACATCCTGGGCGATGACGCCGATCGCCCGGCGAAGGCTCGCTTGGGTGACCGCGCGGATATCCTGCGCATCAATCAGGATCGCGCCCTCGTTGATATCGTAGAAGCGCAGGAGCAGGTTTGCGAGCGTCGTCTTGCCGGCGCCTGACAGACCGACGAGACCGACCTTCTCGCCTGGCCGGATCGTCAGCGACAGATTGTCGATCACGGCTTTGCCGGACTTGTAGGCGAAGCGGACGCTTTCGAAGCGGATTTCGCCTCGTTGCACCGTGAGATTGGTCGCATCCGGCCGGTCGGTGATCGTGGGCGGCGTCGTCATGACGGGCATGGCGTCCTTGATCGTGCCGATCGCCTGGAAGATCTGCTGGCCCATCTGCAGGAAGACGAAGATCTGCGACGACAGCCGGTGGAGGATATAGATCGCCCCGACGAACTCGCCGACCGTGAGGAAGCCTTTGACGAGGCCGGAAAATCCGACCGCCAGCATGCTCAGCCACAGCAGCGTATTGAAAATGACGACGGTCACTTCCGACGAGCGGTAGATGCGCTGTTCGCTGTGCTGCGTCTGCACCGCCTTGCCGATGATGCGGCGGATGGCGCCCGCCTCGCTGTCTTCGGCCGCAAACTGCTTGATCATCTGCATGTTGGTATAGAGATCGGTGATGGCGCCGGCGACCAGGCTGCGCTGCTTGGCGGTGCGGCGCGAGCGCTCGACGAAAACGGGCACGATCTTGGCGGTGAAGGCGACGTTGAGCACGATCCACACGACGACCGGCAGCGCAAGCTGCCAGGCAAGCGCGCTCAGCAGGATCACCGAGCCCACCAGCTGCATCAGGAAGCGCGGAATGGACTGGAAAGCGGCGAGGATCTGCTGCTGGACGGCGGACGAGACCTGCTGCAGCCGCGAGGAAACCTGGCCGGCATAGACATCGTGGAAGAAGGCGAGATCCTGCCGCTCCACCGCCTTGTGCCCCTGCCACTGGATGGCGGCCGGCATTGCTATGCCCAATGTGTGCGAGTTCAGCGTGTTGAGCATGAAGGACACGATCGGCATTACGGGAAAGATCAGGAGGCCGAGAACGGTCAGCAGCCGCCATTCACTCTGCAGGAAGGCGGCAGCACCTACCTCAGTCACACCGTCAACGATGACCGAAAGCCCCCAGACAATCGTCAGGTTGATCACCTCGAACACCATGGAGCAAAGCGCCAGCGCAATCAGCACGCCACGAAACATGCCGATGAAATGCAGGAGCACCGTCACCGGCCCTTTCGACGGCAGCGGCCGGTAGGGTATGTCCAGCGGCCGGATCAGGGTTTCGAAAGGACGATAGATCGCATCTGAAATCGACATGGGCCGCTCGGGTTCAAATATCGGAAGGAGAGCGCGGACTCAGGGCTTCGCAGGTACGATAGGACCATCTCGCGCCTGCAATCTCAACTAGAATTTTGCTGAATGTCTGGAAACGGGAGGCTGTGGAAATGGATAAAGTGAGCGGTGGAAGGGTGGCAGATATGCCTTCCCTCGGAATGAACCCCGCCGAAGCGGGGTTCATTGAGCAGGCAAGTCGCTCAGTTATTATGCGCTGCGCAGGCTTCGTCCATCGGCGTGGCGTTGCTCGTGCCGCCCTGCGTCTGGAGATTGGCGGAGTTGTTGACCGGGTTCGGGCACTTGGTCTTGTCCATTTTCATCGTGCCGCTGGTTGTTGAGCCGGTCGTGGTGGTATCAGTGGCCATCGGCTTCTTGGCCTTCGTGTCTGTCGTGGCGCCGCCGCCCTGATCGGCCTGGTTCTTGTCGATCGTGGCGCCGGCCGGTGCCGGGTTGGACTGGGCGAAAGCCGACGTGGCCATGCCGAGAGCGAAAAGTGAAGCTGCTACGAGTTTCATACGCATTCTATTGTCCTCCTTGGGGATCTTTGCATGCTAGGCCTATTCACAACCTCGCCGGCAGATCATTGTTCCGCTTCCGTGGAAGACAAATGCATCCATGGCCTGCGACCCGGATTGCAGGCAGCAAGCGGGAGGATGAGCGGCAGACCGCTCCACGGGTTGATTTCTTCGACCAGCAAAAGCAGCAGCGTCTGAATGCCTGATCTGGCGCCCCGCTGGGCGCGGACGGCTCAGATCCTTCGGTCGAACAGCACCAGCGACTGGGCGTCCTTCAAGCGGAACATCTGGGCGGGCCGGTTGCTCGCCCGGCGCATCTCGCCTTCGACCGGCTCCAGGAAATCGGCCTCCGCCATGCGCTTTCGAAAAGCCGATTTGTCCAGCTTGCGGCCGAGAAGGGTTTCATAGACCGATTGCAGCTCGCTGAGTGTAAAGCGGGCCGGTAGCAGATGGCCGGGCATATTCGAATATTCGACCTTGCTGCGGATGCGGCCGAGCGCCTCCTTGAGGAGGGACGCATGGTCGAAGGCAAGGGACAAGCCGACGCCGTCGCCTTCTATCGGCCGCCATTCGGCCTCCTTAGCCAGCGCATCCTGCCGTTCGGCGACGTCGTCGGCCGAAAGCAGCGCGATATAGACGATGCTGATGCTCCAGCCCCTCGGGTCTCGATCGCGGTTCCCCGTCGTTTGCAGCTGTTCGAGATAGGGTGTTTCGACGCCGGTCTTTTCCTTCAGAACCCGCCGCGCCGCGCCCTCCAGATCCGCATCCTCGTCGATATGGATCCAGCCGCCAGGCAGAGCCCAGTCGCCGGTGAAGGGCGCGTTCGCGCGTCGCACCAGAAGCACGGAGAGGCCCGCCGGCGACAGCGAGAAGATGGCGAGATCGACGGTCGCGATCGGTTTGAAGGCGTCATTATCGTGTGTCGTCATGATGGGAACATAGCAGGTGTGAGCCTTAGTGTAAATCTTCAACTAAGTTAGTTGACATTTGTCACTAAGTCATGTTTTTCTTTTTCGACACGAGCGAGGGGCTCGCGCCAAGAACAGGAAAACGGATATGTTCGGACTTCGCTTCATCAAGACGGAACCCACGCAATACGTCATCCAATATCAGAACGGCAAGGCCGTCCGCGAGGGCCCCGGCCTTGCCTTCTGGCATTTCTCGCCTTCGAGCTCTCTCGTGCTCGTGCCGACGGCCAGCGTCAACGATCCTTTCATCTTTCCTCTGGTGACATCAGACTTCCAGGAAGTGACGGTGCAGGGGCAGATCACCTACCGCATCGCCGAGCCGCGCCGCACGGCGGCACTTTTGAATTTCACGCTCGACCGCAGGGGCCACTATGTCTCGGAGGATCCGCAGAAGCTTTCGACCCGCGTGATCGACCGCGTTCAGGTGGCGATGCGCGCCGAGGTGCAGACGCTGTCGCTGAAGGAGGTTCTTGCTTCGGGCGAGGCGCTCGTCGCCGGCGTGGCCGAGGCGCTCAAGGTGCATCCGACGATCGAAGCGCTCGGCTTGGAGATTCTCGGCCTGTCGCTGCTTGCCGTGATGCCGAAGGCCGAGACATCAAAGGCGCTGGAAGCACATGCCCGTGAAGCCCTGCTGCGGCAGGCCGACGAGGCCATCTATAGCAGGCGAAACGCGGCGATCGAGCAGGAGCGGACGATCAAGGAAAACGAGATCGCCACCGAGATTACCCTGGAGAACAAGAGGCGGCAGGTGCGCGAAGCCCAGATGGAGGCCGAACGCGCCGTGCAGGAACGGCAGCTGCAAATCCGCCGGGAAGAAATGGCCGGCAAGATCGCGCTCGAAGAGCAGAACCGCGAGCTGGTGACGCTGGCGGCGACCAATGCCCGGGCCGAGGCCGACGCGCAGGCCTATGCGCTGACGGCGATGATGAAATCCTTCGAAGAGGCCGATCCGAAAGTGCTGCAGGCACTCGCCTCGGTCGGTATGCAGCCGGGCCAGCTGATGGCGCTCGCCTTCCGCGACCTTGCCGACAATGCGACGAAGATCGGCCAGCTGAACGTCTCGCCCGATCTTCTCAGGGAGATCTTGCAGCCGCAGGAGGGCAAGGACCGTGCCGGTCTCTGACGAGCGCAAGATCATCCTTGTCGTCAGGCCGACCCGGCTCGACGAACTCATCGCCCGATTCAACACGGTGCAGCAAGCGCAGTTCTATGTCGAACATCTCGGCGCCGACTTCAGCGACTACCTCGCCGAGAAGAAGCGATACGAAACGGCTATATCAGAGGTGGAAGCAAGCCTGCGCGCCGTCGCCCGCGTCCAGCGCCTCGACCGCCGCTACCTCGCGAGCTTCGTCTTCGCTCCCGACGATGTTGTCGTGGTGCTCGGCCAGGATGGCCTGGTCGCCAATACGCTGAAATATCTCGACGGGCAGCCGGTGCTCGGGGTCAACCCCGATCCCAGGCGCTGGGACGGCCTGCTGCTGCCCTTCAACCCGAAGAGCCTTCCGAGAGTGATCGGCGAGGCGCTCAAGAACAAGCGGCCCATCAAACAGGTCAGCATGGCCAAGGCGACGCTCAACACCGGCGCCGTCATCCACGCCGTCAACGACCTCTTCATCGGGCCGCAAACCCACGTCTCGGCGCGCTACATCCTTCACGCAGAGGAGCGCGAGGAACGCCAGTCCTCGAGCGGCATCATCGTCTCGACGGGCATGGGCTCGACTGGCTGGCTGAAGAGCCTCTATTCCGGCTGGCTCGGAGCCGCGAGCGCGCTGGGGCTCGAACCCGCCGACCGGACGATCGACATGTCCTTCGCCTGGGATGCGGATTACCTGCGCTACTTCGTGCGCGAACCCTTCCCCAGCCGCACCACCGGCACCACCATCGTCGCCGGCATCGTCTCTCAGGACCAGCCGCTCACCATCGTCTCCGAAATGCCGGAACACGGCGTCATCTTCAGCGACGGCATCGAGGCGGATTTTCTGGAGTTCAACGCCGGCACGCGGGCGGAGGTGACGCTGGCTGAGCGGCAGGGGATGCTGGTGGTGTGAGGGAGCTGAGGTTCGGATGGTTATGGTAGGGTAATGACACCGGTGTCCTGGAGCGAACCGAGATCGCCGGCTGTTACCTTTAAGATATAATCGTAAATCGCTGCTGCGCTTGCTTCCGCCGTCTTTGAAGTGACATCCAAATTCAGCGTAAACGGGTGTTGGGGGTGGAGGACCTGGGCTCGTCTGCTTTTCTCCCTGGCAGCCTGCACGTCAACGGACTTTAACCGCTCGCGACGCGCCGGTGTGGTCACGCGACGCGCCAACTCTTCCTCGTCGCAGAGCAATCTCACGGGCACCAGCACCGCCCCGCGTTGTTGGGCCGCGCCGGCAATCTGCTGAAAGGTGCGATTGCTACGTTCATCACCTTCTATGCCGGCATGCGTGAAAATGAAATTCGCCGAAGGAGGGCCATAAGCGACAATCGCATCTAGGACGGCTTGTCGGACTCTTGCGGTATATGCCCATACTCCATTCGGGAGAGGCGTCATTCCGTCGTCGTCGAGCAGACGCAGTATCGGGTTATTGAACCAATGATTGTCAATGACCTTTGCAGTCAGGAGCGGGCTTAGTTCTCTCGCGATCGTCAGCTTTCCGACGCCGGGAAAGCCCAAGAGAACAATAAATAGTTTCATGGGCTGTCTTCCTTATTCACAGCTGACTTCTCGAACCTCGCAGTCACTGCAATCGACAATTAAGAGGCGGTGACCGATTTGGTCGGGCTTATAAGATCATAAATCGTAGCGCGGCTTCGAAAAGCCGTCGCTTCCTTTGGTCGTCTCAAAGGCTCATCAAATGCCTACCATGTTGGTAACCGCCTTGCCGTGGGCATCGTCTCCCGGGAATCAGCCGCTCGCCATCGTTTTCCGAGATGCCTGAACGCGGCGTCATCTTCAGAGATGGCATCGAAGCGAATTTTCTCAAATTTAATGCCGGGACACCAGGGTGGTGATGCCGGCCAAGCGGCTGGAGTTTGCAACGATATAGGGGCTAACGCGCTGATTTATTTGTTATTGATCCAGAAAGGGAAGTAATATCGAGGTTTGGTTCCTTTACTTCTCTGCTGTCTTCTCACGGCATGCTGTCACTTTTGAGCGGAGACGAGGAGTTTTCGTAGCAATGAAGCTGAGCGGCGGCTGATGACCGAAATGCGTCGGGATATCGACTGCTGCTCCGGAAAGGAGCGGGCGCGCACGTTGATTGATGCAAGGAGCGGCGCTGCGGCGTGTCCTTCGAGGCTACGGCCCTTGGCCTCCGCGCCTCAGCAAACGTGTTGTTGCGGTTCGCTTCATGGAGTTCGTCTTTTGATGATAGTGTTGATCATGACGATGAATTTCCGCATGGCGGCGACGAGCGCGACCTTGGGCGGTTTGCCGGCATCGCGCAGTCGTTTGTGGAAGGCCTTGATGGCCGGACTGCAGCGAATGGCCGAGAGCGTTGCCATGTAGAGGGCGCATCGGACGGTGGCGCGGCCGCCGGCGATGTGGCCCTGGCCACGCCAGGTGCCGCTGTCGTGGGCGACCGGGGCGACGCCGACGAGGGCTGCGAGTTTCTTGTCGTCGATGGCGCCGAGTTCGGGCAGTTCGGCGATGAGCACGGCGGCGCCGACCTCGCCGATGCCTGGCACGGTCAGCAGCAGGTCGCGGCGTGCAGCCATGTCGGGTTCGGCCTCGATGGCGAGCGCGATGGCGGCATCGACGCGGGCGAGCTGGCTCTTGAGGGCGGCGAGGGTCTCGCCGATCAGGGTGGCGACGGCTTGCGGGGCGTGTTCGAGGCGGTTCTTCTCAGCGACCGCCATGTCGATGAGCTGGCGGCGGCGGGCGACCAGGGCAGCAAGCGCGATGCGACCGTCGTCGATATGGGGGATCTGTGCCGCATCGCTCTGGCGAAGTAGAGAATGACGCGGGCGTCGACCTGATCGGTCTTGGCCAGCCGGCCGCTGGCCCTGGCGAAATCGCGCACCTGGCGGGGATTGACAACGGCGACGGCAATACCGGCGGCCATCAGCGCCCTGACGATCGCCATCTCGTAACCGCCGGTGGCCTCGACGACGGCCAGCTCGGCGCCGGCTATCGCCGTCGCCAGCGCGGCCCGGCCTGGCGCGTCGTTGTCGAAACGGACAACCGCGGCTTTGCCCTCGGCGGCCACGTCGAAATGGGCTTTCGAGACATCGATGCCGACCATGAAAGCTTGGGCAATATGCATGGGTGCTTTTCCTTGCAACGCGGGCTCGAAGCCCAATCAACCGTTCGAGCGAAGACATCGCGACGGAGATGCTCGCTGGGGCACGAGTTCGAAACGCAAGGATGACACGCATCCCCGTCGGTCGCGCAGCCCGTTTATACGCCAACGGCAACGTACAAGGATGAGGGATGTTGGGGGATGCCGCGCCTTGGAGGGCGTCGGCGAGGCCGTGTCGATGGCGGGCGCCGTATGATTTTGTGCGGGTGCGACGCCCAAGAGAGACTCACCCTGAGGTGCCTGTAAGGGCCTCGAAGGTCGGAGCGGGTGCGCAGGTGTCAAAGGCAAGGAGCGGTGTTGCCGCACGCTCCGCACCGGCTGCCGAAGAGGAGCCGCCCTCATGGCGCACGGCCACCAAGGCCGCTAGCCGCTGCCCTGCTCCTTGTCCGCAGCCGCTGCCGAAACCAGCCCGCGTTGCGCGCGCTTCACCCCATCGGGAAGGTGAAACCAATCGTGCCTGGACTCCTCGTAGACGGAAACCAGGGGCGGTGGAAATGCCGGGTCGGCGAACGCGCCAACGGCGACGATGTAGAGGTCGGGATTGAAATCGCCTTCCCAGTATAGGGACGTGCCGCAGTTCGGGCAGAAATGGAATCGCACCTTGCGCCTCTGCGCGGCGTCCCGCTCGAAGATCCTGCGATCCCCCTCGATCATCACTTCCGCCTTCGCGAAGATCGCGCCGCTGCCGGCCACTGCGCCGGTTCTGCGCTGGCAATCGCGGCAGTGGCAGATGCTCACCATGAGCGGATCGCCTGATGTCTTTGCGCGGAGTGATCCGCAATGGCATTGCGCAAGCCTGTTCATCCGTCACCTCGGTTGCTTTTTGCTGATCTTGTTCGTGGTCGGTTAGAGCGCTGCGTCCCATGAGAAGTGTAGGAGGTTACCGCGCCGGCGCTCAAGAGCACTTCAATGGGCGTGGGTGCGAGTTGCGTCGAAAGGAGCGGCGTTGCTGCGAGTGCTTCGAGGCTCCGCCCTGCCGGCTGCGCACCTCAGCATGAGGGTTGGCGGAGGATGCCGTGGCTGACGTCCGTTGGTGAGTGCCGAGGTCGACGAGAGGCGTTGGAGGGTGTCGGCGGCGACGAGGGAGTGACCCTGCGGTGCCCCATGAGGGCTTCGAACGGCGTGGGGGTTTGATATCGCCCTGACAGAAGCCCGGCGCGGGAGAGTGCGCCGGGCTTCGATAGTGACCGACAGCATGGGAGGAGGAGTGCTGTCTATCGGGCCAAAGCAGCTAGGAGGGCAGCGCTTCGGCTCATCACGAGGTAGTGCCGCAATGCGGCGAATTCAAGCCGATATCTACCAGCGATATCGCGCAGATGATCTCCTGCGTCGTTGTCCGCGGACAACCGGGGAGGCGGCGATTTATGATCGGTCGCGAACGAGGGCCACCTAGTTGTCGCCACATGAGGCCAGTTGGCGTCGTGGCTGCCTGCCGCCGGTTTGCTCTTTTGCAGCGGCGGGTCAACGGCTTTCTGTCCGCGCAGGTTCTGTAAGATCTTCTTTCGGCATGTTCGGCAGGCATCTCCTGGATGGGTTGTCCGCGGACAACTGATGTGGTGATGCTTCATCTTGCCCGCATTTGCTGCTGCTGCCGGGAAGGCTCCTAGGTGGCTTTCCGCTTCTATGTTAATGTTCGGCATGTCTTCATGTGAGGGGGTAGATGGACAGGAAGCTCGCGGCTATCTTAGCGGCCGACGTCGTCGGGTACTCGGCGCTGATGGAGCGGGACGAGACGGGCACGTTCGAGCGTCTCACCGCGATGCGCAAAGCGCTGATCGAACCAGAAGTCACCAAGCGACGCGGCTGCATCTTCAAGCTCATGGGCGACGGCTTGCTCGCCGAATTCGGCAGCGCCGTGGATGCTGTGGAATGCGCGGTGTCGGTGCAGCGCGCGCTGAACGAGCGCAATGCGAAGGTGCCGCAAAACGAGCGGCTGGAGCTGAGGATTGGGCTCAATCTCGGTGAAGTCATTGTCGACGGCGATGACCGCTATGGAGAAGGCGTCAATGTGTCGGCGCGTCTGCAGCAACTCGCTGATCCCGGTGGCATCTGCATCTCCGGCAAAGTCGTGCGGGAGGTCGAAAAGACACTTGCCTTCGGATTTGAATCGATGGGGGAGCAGCAGGTCAAGAATATCACCGAGCCGATCACGGTGCATCGCCTCGTGCAGGAAGGGACTTCACCGGAGACGCGATTGGCGAGGCCACCTGCCCTGCCGAATAGGCCGTCGATAGCCGTGTTGGCCTTTGAGAACATGAGCGGCGATCCAGAACAGGAGTATTTTGCGGATGGACTGGTCGAGGATGTCATCACCAATCTTTCCAAAATTCCGAGCCTGTTCGTCATCGCGCGAAACTCCACCTTCGCATACAAACATAAGGCCATCGACGTCAGGCAGATCGCCAGAGAACTTGGTGTCCGCTATGTGCTGGAAGGCAGTATCCGGCGCTCAGCGAACCGGTTGCGCATCACTGCGCAACTGATCGAAGGGCGGGACGCAACCCATATCTGGGCCGACAGGTTTGAGGGCGCAGCGGAGGACATTTTCGATCTGCAGGATCAGCTAACCGAGCGGATCGTTGGTACACTTGAGCCGACGATCCGGCGGGCGGAGATCGAGCGCGCGCGACGCAAACGGCCAGGCAGCCTGGATGCCTATGATTTTTTTCTCCGCGCGTTGCCGCACACTTATGCCAACACGCCGGCGGAGTCTGATGAAGCCCTGCGGTTGCTGAGAGAGGCCTTGCGTCTTGATCCCGACTACGCCTGCGCACATGGCTATGCCGCCTGGGGATACGAGCAGCGTTTCCTGCGCGGCGGCTTCCATCCCGAGGATAGAGCCGCTGCGCTTAGACACGCGCACGCGGCACTCGCGACCGGCCGGGACGATCCGCAGGCGCTTTGCCTCGGAGCTTTCGTCCATGCCACGATAACCCACGGTTACGAGCGCTCGATCAACGCGCTTGACAGGGCACTGATGCTGGACGGCAATTCGTCGCTCGCTTACGGATTAAGCGCGATGGTCCACATGTTCAACGAAACTTACGACCGGTCACGCGACCATGCATTCAAGGCGCTTCGGCTAAGCCCACTCGATCCAATGAACTACCATTCCTATCTCGCATTGGCTTGGGTCAGCCTGTTTACCTCGCAGTTCGAGGAGGCGGTAAAGTATTCAGCTCTCGGCATCCAGGTGAACCCCGGTTTTAGCATCCTTCATGCCAGCCTAGTGGCAAGTTATGCCAATCTCGATCGGCTGGAGGCCGCTCAAGCCGCTGCCGGGCGCCTCCTGCAGGTCGCGCCTGGCTGGACGATAGGCGAGTTTGTCCGGATGGACGTGGTGCGGCCTCAGCTAATGAATGGGCTGGCGTTGGCGTTGCGCAAGGCCGGACTGCCGGAATAAAATATTGCCTTCCATCCAGTGGTTTACGGGCGCTAATTTGCTCTTCTGGCGCCGCAAGGATGCCATGCCCGCGAAAGAGCATGAACCATGGCTTTGCCGAAGTAACGAAAGCAACGGTCGATTTGGCTTCCGTACGAGAAATTATACACGTAGAATCATCGACTTAAGATTTTCTAAGCCGAGGCAGTTCCTGCCTTGCGGCGCTTGTAGCGGCAGCAGGCGCCCTCCCCTCACTCGAAATCCCCGGAGGAAAGCAACGGCTTGCATCCTTTAGCCGCACCCGGCGTTATCCACGAAGCAATTCGGAGGATAGGGTAATGGCTGATGCGCTCCACCTCAAGAGATATCCCCTCGCCACGGCGATGGTCGCCGCCGCTGTCGGGGCGATCGTGTTTATGCAGGCAAGGCAGCGCAGCTCGCTGGCGCCGCCGGCGGCAGTCGCCTGGTCCGGTGACGATCACGGGCGCAGCGCGGCGACACCCGAGGCCATTCCGATGAGCGGCCTACGCGATGTGTTCTGGCGCGTCTTCCACGAAGTGTGGGATGACCGAGTTACGCTGATCGCCGCGGGCGTGACCTTTTATCTTCTGCTGGCGATATTTCCGGCGCTTGCGGCCCTGGTCTCGCTCTATGGACTGGCTGCCGATCCCGTCACCATCTCCGAACATCTGCGCGAGATGGCCGTTCTCCTGCCGCCCGGCGCCTTCGATCTTCTTGCCGATCAGATCAAGGCGCTCGTCGAAAATCGCGAGAGCACGCTTGGCATTACCTTTTTCGTCGGTCTGGCGATCGCGCTCTGGAGCACCCATAGTGGCACGCTGGCGATTTTCGATGCGATGAACGTCGCCTATGAGGAGAGGGAGAAGCGGAGCTTTTTGCGGCTTAATCTGATCGGCCTCTGCTTCACACTATGCGCGATCATCTTTGCGGTCCTCATGGTGGCGCTCGTCGGCGTGATGCCTGTCGTGCTCTCCTATCTCTGGCTCGATCAGTTCAAGGAGCAGATGGCGCTGCTCCTGAGATGGCCGCTGCTTCTGCTCGTGGTAGCGGCAGCCGTTACGTTGGTCTACCGTTTCGGCCCGAGCCGTGAGCCCGCCAGGATCCGGTGGATGACGTGGGGCGCTGTTCTGACCGCGCTCGCCTGGGCCGCCATGTCGCTCGGCTTCTCCTTCTATCTCGAGCATTTCGCCAATTACAACGCGACCTACGGCACGCTTGGTGCGCTGATCGGGTTTCTGATCTGGATCTGGCTTTCCGTCGTCATTCTCATCGTCGGCGCGGAGCTCAATGCCGAGCTGGAGCATCAGACGGCGCGGGACACGACGACGGGCCACCCGCTGCCGATGGGCGCGCGAGGCGCCTATGTCGCCGATACGCTGGGTGAGACGGTGCGCTGAGCGTCCGAGCTGATGGCGAAAACTGTGAGTGGTTTTCGGACTGCATCATCGCCACTCTTAATCGAGCAGTCTCGATGACTGCTCCCCGATTTGATGTATCTTGTCCTTCGGCAGGTTCGACAGAGGAGACGATCATGACCGCCCCGCATCCTTCCAAAACCCATATCGGCAATCATGCCCTGCATCCCGAAACGCAGATGCTGAACTACGGCTACGATCCCGAACTTTCGGAAGGGGCGGTCAAGCCGCCGGTGTTTCTGACCTCCACCTTCGTCTTCAATTCCGCCGAGGATGGCCGCGATTTCTTCGATTATGTCTCCGGCCGTCGCGAGCCGCCGGCCGGCAAGGGCGCCGGCCTCGTCTATTCGCGCTTCAATCATCCGAACAGCGAGATCGTCGAAGACAGGCTCGCCGTTTACGAGCGGACGGAAAGCGGTGCGCTCTTCTCTTCCGGCATGGCGGCGATCGCCACCACTCTATTCGCCTTCGTCCGGCCGGGGGATGCGATCCTGCATTCGCAGCCGCTCTATGGCGGCACGGAAACCTTACTGGCGAAAACCTTCCTCAATTTCGGCGTCGCGGCGGTCGGCTTTGCCGATGGCGTCAGCGAGGCATCGGTGCAGAAGGCGGCGGATGAGGCAGCCGGCAAGGGTCGCGTGTCCGTGATCCTGATCGAGACGCCCGCCAACCCGACCAACAGCTTGGTGGACGTTGCGATGATCCGGCGCGTGGCCGATGCAATCGGCGCAACGCAGGGGCATGTACCGGTCGTCGTCTGCGACAATACCCTGCTCGGGCCGGTCTTCCAGCGGCCGATCGAGCATGGCGCCGATATCTCGCTCTATTCGCTGACCAAATATGTCGGAGGCCATTCCGATCTGATCGCCGGCGCAGTCCTCGGGCGCAAGGCTGTCATCAAACAGGTCAAGGCGCTGCGCGGCGCGATCGGTACGCAGCTCGATCCGCATTCCTGCTGGATGCTCGGCCGGTCGCTCGAAACGCTGCAGCTACGCATGGAGCGGGCGAACAGCAATGCGCGAGCGGTGGCCGATTTTCTGCGGGATCATCCGAAGGTCGAGACGGTTCATTATCTCCCCTACCACGATCCGGATTCGCCGTCGGGCCGCACCTTCGCCGCGCAATGCACCGGCGCCGGCTCGACCTTCTCCTTCGATATCCGCGGTGGCCAGCCGGCCTCCTTCAAATTCCTGAACGCGCTGCAGGTCTTTAAGCTCGCCGTCAGCCTCGGTGGCACGGAATCGCTCGCAAGCCACCCCGCCGCCATGACGCATTCCGGCGTGCCGGCCGAGGTCAGGGAGCGCATTGGCGTCTTGGAATCGACAATCCGGCTGTCGATCGGCATCGAGCATCCGGATGATCTGATCGCCGATCTGGAGCTGGCGCTGCAGGCTGTTTGAACGCGGCGCACGGAATCGATGCCCGGCAGCGCCGGGCATCGAGGTTGAGGTTACTTGTCGTCTGTCGTCAGGTCCGTCTCGTCGGTATTGAGCACGAACACCGCAAGCAGGCGCGCCGGTTTTGTCTTGCTGGCATTCTTGCTGACGGCGTGATGATCGCCGGGAAATTCGGGAAAGCTCTCGCCGGCCTTGTAGGTCTTCTCCGGCCCGTCATTCACCTTGCTGGTGATCGCCCCTTCGAGAACGGTGGCGTAGATGAAGGCGGATTTCGGGTGGGTGTGGCCGGGCGACTGACCGCCCGGCTCATATTCCACCAGCACGGCCTTCATGCTCTTGCCGGGAACATTGGGCAGCTTCTGGTCAAAGACGACGGTCACCTTGGCTTTGCCGCCAGCGGCGTCAGCCTGAGTGCCGGCGGCAAGGACAAGCGCAAAGGCCGCCGCCGAGATTATTTTCCTGAGCATGTCTGGTCTCCTCAGTCGATGGGAATGGCGATAAGCGCCGGTTTGCTATCAGGCGCTCTTCTTCTGGGGCGGCTGCTGGCTTAGCCAGTCGTCGAAACGGATCTTGCCGAGCCGCGCATTAGGACCAGCCACCAGCGACGTGTCGTCGAGTTCGACGCCAAAATAGCGGGCGTGCGGATCCGTCATCACCTGGCGCGGATCGTTCGTCGCCTTGAAGAGGCGCATGACGATATCGGTCAGCCGAATCTTCTCGGGGCCGCCGATTTCGATCATGCCGTTGACGGGTGCAGAGAGCGCCACGTCCGCCATGACGTCGGCGACGTCGTCCGAGGCGATCGGCTGAAGATAGGCCGGCGACAGATGCACCGCCTGGCCGACCGTGTTCGACTGGGCGATGCCTGCCATAAATTCATGAAACTGGGTGGAGTGCACGATGGTATAGGGAATGCCGGAGTCCTTGATCAGCTGTTCCTGCACCATCTTGGCCCGCATATACCCGCTGCCCTGCAGCCGCTCCATGCCGACGATCGACAGAGCGATGTGGTGCTTCACGCCGGCTGCAGCCCCCGCCTTGAGCAGGTTGCGGCCGGAGGTCTGGAAGAATTCGAGCACGGCCTGGTCTTCGAATGAAGGCGAGTTGGCGAGGTCGAGTACCACCTGCGCCCCGGCAAGCGCTTCGACGACGCCCTTGCCGGTGATCGTGTCGACGCCCGAATTCGGCGAGGCCGCCAAAACGTCGTGTCCCGTCTTGCGCAACCTTTCCACGGTCTTCGATCCGATGAGGCCGGTCCCGCCGATAACAACGATCTTCATGGTAATCTCCCTAGTGCTTTCGAGGAATGTCCTCTGTTGATTGTAAGGTGCGGCCGCAAACGCCTCGCGGATTTTCCGGCCGGCCGAGCACAGCCGACCGCCAAGAGAATGCGCCGGATCGGGAGTTCGAACCATTCTCTCTCTGTCGCGGTCGTCCTATGCCAAGGCTGTAGCGCGGCTCACCTGCGGTCGAGGTGTGGCGTCGGAGAAGAGAAGGCTGGTGTCATCCGGCATCGGCCGGACGTGCCGTTGGTGGAGATGACCGAAGCTGAGAATATCATCACGATCGCGCAGGCCTGCCGGCTTCGCCACGGAGACGGAGGCGTCCAAGCGTTGGGTTGCGGGGTGGGAGACGCGATCCGCGCACTTTGCAATCGTTGATGCAGGGTGACGTTGTTAGGACGCCCGGGCGGCGTCCCAATCCGGCGGCCCGCGAAATTCGATCCCATAACGTTCCGCAAGCTGGAGCAACCGATCCATATGCTCCGGCAGACGAGGAGCGTGCGCAGCTGCCTCGATGAAGAATTCTTCCATGCCACCCGGCGTCAGAATGGTGAGGTTGCGTCCGGGAGAAGCGCTTGCCACTCGAAATGTGTGCGGCACGCCACGCGGCAGGAAGATCGATCTCCCCGCGGCGACCGGGACGATCGCGCCGTTCAGCCAGAACTCATAGTCGCCTTCGATCACATGGATCACTTCGTCCTCGTTGTGATGAATGTGGACGGGCGGCCCGCCGCCGGCAGGCACGGTGCCTTCAAAAACTCCGACAATTCCGCCGCTCTCAAATCGCCCCACGTGTATGGTGTAGGAAGTGTCCATCCAGCTTACGGTCCGCCCGATGCCCCCAACGACATTCATGGCAATTTCCTTCCAAGGTTGAATGGAATAGAGTCTTATACTGCTGTCCAAATTTATTGCTGGAAGCGGCTGCACGGAAATTGAATGATCATATAGGGGATATTGAGTTCGTGAATTTCTCAGCCCTCGATCTCAATCTGTTGCGTGTATTCGACGCCATGATGGCGGAGCTCTCGACCGTGCGAGCCGGCGAGCGTGTCGGCTTGTCGCAGCCGGCCGTGAGTTCGGCGTTGGGGAGACTGCGCACGCTCCTGGACGACGAATTGTTCGTCCGGGAAGGCAATCAGATGATGCCGACCGCCCGGGCGCTCGAGCTGCGTGAACCGATAAGGCAAGCCCTGGCCGGCATGGAAGAGGCATTGGCGACGAACGCTGCCTTCGACCCCGCTACCTCGAGCCGATCCTTCATGCTGGTCGGATCGGACTACTTCTCCTCGCTGTTGATGCCGCCTCTCGCTGCGCGCCTGGCCAAAGCGGCGCCCTCTATCATCCTGCAGATGATCGATCATGCATCATCGGAAGTCTTCGAGATGCTGCGTGACGGCCGGGCTGATATCGTTATCGATCGGTCGCTCGAACCGCCTGAATGGATTGTAAGCCGTAAGCTTTTTCAATCATGGCTGGTATGCATCGCCAAGCAAGGACATCCGCTCCTTGCCAGCCATGGCATTTGTCCAGGAGACGCCATACCGGCGGACGTCTTCTGCGCTGTTCCCCACGTCCTGCGCTCGGCCGATGGCAGCAGGACGGGGACGATCGATCCCGCCCTTGCACGCCTGGGTCTCGCCAGGCGTGTCATGGTCACGGTGCCGCATTTCCACGCGGTCGCTCTTGCTGTTGAAGCGAGCGAAATGCTGGGGAGCATTCCGGTTCATTTCGCGCGCATGTTGACCGGCCGGCTGATGCTCGACGTGTTCATGCCCCCAATGGATTCGCCGAAAATGGACGTGACCATGTATTGGCTTCGTCGTTTCGATCGCGATCCGGGGAGTGTCTGGCTTCGGGATCAGATTGCGGGCGCCCTCGCCGCACCGGAGCCGCCTTGATTTCGAATATCGATCGAGCCAGATCACAAGAGGATTGAAACCGGCAGCGCAAGTGCCTGATGGCGGTCTTCTCAGAAGAGGCGGACAGCCTCGAAAAGCGCCGTGAGCCCGATGCCGCCGCCGATGCCGATCATGGCGAGGCCGGTTGTGCCTGGTGCCCAGCCGTCCCTGCGGATCAGCTGGCCGTAGAGCCGGGTGACCAGGATCGCGCCGGATGCGCCGAAGGGATGGCCAAGAGCGATGGCGCCGCCCTCTTTGTTGACCGTGTCGGCTGATAGATCCAGCTGATCGAGCGACGCCAGAACCTGGGCCGCGAAAGCCTCGTTGAATTCGATGGCGTCGATTGCGGAAAGGGACAGGTGAGGCTGGCGCTGCAGAAGCTTGTCCGTCGAGGCGACCGGGCCGATGCCGAGCAGGTTGGGGTCGACGCCGGCGGCGGCGCTGTCGATGAAGGCGATGCCTTTTTCGATGCCGAGGCTCTTCGCCATGCCGCGGCTCATGACGAGCACCAGGCAGGCGCCGTCGTTCACAGGGCAAGCATTGCCTGCCGTCACCGAGCCATCCGCCAGGAAAACGGGTTTCAGCTTTGCGAGCGCCTCGAGCGAGGTCGTCGGGCGCGGACATTCGTCTCGCGTTACGGGGCCGCCGGCGGTGGCGATCTCGACGATCTCCGGCCGGAAGCGGCCTGCTTCGGCTGCTGCGACGGCGAGCCGGTGACTGCGTAGGGCGAACTCATCCTGAAGCCGGCGCGAGATCTCAAATTTGCGCGCAACATTTTCGGCGGCGATGCCCATCTCGGGATCGCCGATCGCCTCAGGTGAAAACCGCGCCCGCCCGTAAAAGCGCGGCACTGCGCCATTCGTCTTCGGTCGTTCCACGCGCCACGGCGCAGTGCTGACGCTTTCGACGCCACCGGCAAGGAAACACGAACCGGCCTTCGCCTGGATCAGCCGGGCGGCCATGATGATCGCTTCGAGGCCGGAACCGCATTGCCGGTCGATCGCAACACCGGGAACGGCCATGGGCAGGCCGGCATGGAGGGCGGCCAGCCGGCCGATATTGCCGCCGCCGCCGGCGGCATTGCCGACCAGCACGTCGTCGATGGCATCAGGCGCAACGCCTGTTTCTGCGACGATCCGGCGGATGATGGGGGTAAGCAGGTCTTCGGCTGCAACCGTCGACAGCGAGCCGAAGGCCCGGCCGATCGGCGTGCGGTAGGCGGCGACCACGACCGGCTGCCAATCCTCGTCAGGCTGATAGGCGTAGGACAAGACCGTCTCCCGAAATCACCGATGCCTCTACCTGCCCGCGCGCGATCTTGCCGCTGCTCGTCATCGGCCAGGCGCCGATATGGTAGAATTGCCTGGGGATCTTGAACCTTGCAAGCCTGCCTGCGCAATGCTCGGCAAGCATTTTCGCATCCATCGCCTCCCCCGAGACGACGGCAACGATGCTTTGGCCGTAATAGGGATCCGGCCGCCCGAAGACGACGGCATCTTCGACGCCGCGGCAGGTTTTGAGCGCGCTCTCGACCTCGGCGGGATAGACGTTGTTGCCGCCCGATATCATCATGCCGCCCGCCCGGCCGATCACCCGCAGCATGCCGTTTGCATCGATCTCGCCGAGATCGCCGACAGTCGCGCCCGCCGGGGTGACCCGGAATGCCTGGCCGTCGTCGCCCCAGAGATAGCCGTCGGCAATCAGGTCGCTGTTGACGAAGATGGTGCCCGGCACATCGGTGCCGACATCGTTTTCTTCCGGGTCGCGAATGGAGATTTCGACGCCGGGATAGGCTCGCCCGACCCGGTCGATCGGAAAATCGGTCGCGCCGCCAACGAGCGTCGAAACGGTCATGAAACCGATTTCGGAGGCGCCGTAATATTCCCGGATGCGCGCCTTCGGAAAAAGTCGGCGCATTGATTGGACTTCGTTGAGGTTCAGCTTGGCGCCGGCGGTCAGCACCTCGCGTAAGGATTCCATCGGCTCGCTCCATGCCCGGGCGATGCCCGCTATATGGGTGGGCACGGCAACCAGCCGCTCTATCTTTTCTGAGGAGAGAATGCGCGCGACCGCGCCGGCATCCCATTTCCCGATCGAGTGGAAGGTTGCTCCGGCATCGAGCGCTTCGACGAGTGCGTAAAGCGCGAGCCCATGCGCCAGCGCTCCCGGGCACAGGGTCGAGGGCGCGTCCTGGAGTTCGAACACGAGGCGTCCCCGGTCGAGGCTCCGGCGCCATTGCTCGCGCGAGCGATAATAGGCCTTCGGTTCGGCTGTCGTGCCCGAGGTAAAACCGATCAGGAAGATCCCCTCGGCATCGACGGGCATATCGTCCCCCATCGCCGTGAGGTCGAAGGGTTCCGCTCCGGCGACGATGACAGGGATGCCGAGCCTGCGACCGATTTCGGCGCTCGGGCTGGCAGCATCATCGACGACAAGCGCGTCAGGCGCCAGGCGCTCGACGATGCGCTCGATCGTTGCCTCCGGCATCATCGGATCGATGACCGCGCAGGCATTCGCCAGCGCGGTGGCGGCGATAAAATACTCTGCAAAGCCGATGTGATTGCCGAGGCTGACCGCCACGAGCTTCTCGACGCCGGGCAGATCGATTGAACGGTGGTTCGAGCGCGGAAGCGCCTGGATGAACCGGTAGATCGCGCCGGCGCGGCTATAGAGTTCGCCATAACTCAAGGAGCGGCTGCCGATCACGACCGCCGGTTTATCCGGTCTCTCCGTGGCGTGTCGAAGAAGCTCCGCGTGGATCGGCATGGGTCAGCCCTGCGACAAGGCGGCTCTGGTCGCCTCGGGGATCGGCGTCGGGCGGCTGTCGGAGAGGCCGACGCAGACCCAGACGAGGCCGCCCGAGGCGCAATGGGCGCCGTCGCGCTGGCGATAGAGCTCGATCGTAAAGGAAAGGCTCGACCGCCCGATCTTCTCGACCCTGACCTTCGCCTGGACGGTGTCGTCGACGTCAATCGGGCTGTGAAAGGTGATCTCCGCCTTCTTGACGTGATAGGCAACGCCCGAGGTGGTGTGGCGGAAGTGGCTGAGGATCTCGCGGTGGCGCAGGAACTCGACGACCGCATCCTCGCAATAATCGAGGTAAACCGAGTTGTGGACATGACCATAGATGTCGATGTCTCGCATCGAGACCCGGAACGATGCTAAAGGCCTGTCGTCAACGCTCATTCGATCACCGAAATTTCGAAGGCGTGTTCTAACCGACTGTGTGGGGGATGCAAATGCAATATCAGGCGGTCGTGCGAAAATTCGGGCCGGCCGAGGAGGTCGTCGGGATCGAACGGGCCGAGCTGGCGCCGCTCTCGCGCGACCAGGTGCGCGTCCGCCTGCTGGCGCGCTCGATCAATCCCTCCGATATCATTACCATCTCAGGCGCCTATGCCGGCCGCACGACCCTGCCCTTCATCCCCGGCTTCGAAGCCTTCGGCGTGGTCGAGGCGTGCGGCGAGGAGGTGCACGGACTTGTGCCGGGAACGCGCGTGCTGCCGGTGCGCAGCGCCGGCGGATGGCAGGAATTCAAGGATACCGATCCGAGCTGGTGCCTTCGCGTACCCGACGCGCTTTCCGATTTCGAAGCCGCGACCAGCTACGTCAATCCGATGACGGCCTGGCTGATGCTGCATAAGAAGATCGGGCTGAGGCCCGGCATGCGCATCGCCATCAATGCCGCCGCCTCCTCGATCGGATCGATCCTGATCGGCATGGCGAACGCCGTTGGCGTCGAGCCGATCGCAATCGTCCGCGGCGAAGAATCCCTCGCGCGCCTCCGTGGCCGGCTGGAGGCGGTTATCGTCGAAAGGGCGGATGGCGATCTCGCCGCCGGCCTCGCCGGCAGGTCCGGGCTCGATGCAGTGCTCGACTGCGTCGGCGGCGCGCGCGCCTCGGTACTTGCCGATGCGCTGAAGCCTGGCGGTTACTTCCTGCATTATGGTCTGCTTTCGGGTGAGAGCATCCCGCCGTCATTCTGGTCGTCCCATCCCGACATCGCCTTTTGCTATTGTCACCTTAGGGAATGGGTTCACTCCGAGGCGATGGTCGAGGTCCAGCGCGCCTATTCCGAAGTTGCTACGCAGATCGAGGGCAAGGTCATCGCTACCGAGGTGCGGGAGGTCTTTCCGCTGGAAAAGATCGGCAATGCGCTCCGCTCTGCCCTGCCTTTCCGGACGGGTGGCAAGGTGCTGCTGGCGTGAGGGGCGCCTGGGTGAGTGGAGAGAGGTTGCGACCCGCATTACTGTCCGTCGATGTTTTCATGCGGCACGCGTCAGGTAAGCGACAGCTGCGCCGCACACCAGTCCCAGACCGCGTCCACGGCCTTTCGCGGCGATGAGGAGCGTTTGCGCACGAGGAAGTAATCGGCTCCGATGGTCGCCGTCGCATCCGTCACCCGCACCAGCCGCCCTGCTTCGAGATCGGCCGTGACGAAAGCCCGGCAGGCGAGCACGACGCCCTGGCCGGCGAGTGCGGCGTCGAGCGCCAGGGTCGTATGGTTGAAGGCCGCGCCGGGCAGCTTCTCGCGCGTGCGCAGGAATAACGGCCAGTGATCGTGCGAGTCGTGCAGAAGCGGCAGCTTGCGAAGCTGTTCGCCGCTTAAGGGCAAGGTCAGGCCCTTGACCAGATGCGGGCTTGCGACCGCCACAAGTTCCTGGCGAAACAGCAGTTGCGCCTGCAGGTTTGCCGGAAAAGGCGGGCGGGTGAGGCGCACCGCGATGTCTACTTGGCCGCGGTCGAAATCGGCGAGCGCCTCGGTGGCGACCGTCCTCAGATCGATGTCGGGAAGGGCCGCGTAGAGCTCGGCGAGCCGCGGGATCAACAGCCTGGTGGCGACCGTGGGGGTGGCGGTGATCGTTACCATTTCCGGCCGGTCGAGAAGCCGCGCGGTCGCTTCGGCAAGCGTATCGAAGGCGCGGGTCACGTCCGCCAGATAGGCAGTGCCATAGGCAGTGAGCGCAAGGCCGCGGGCAAGGCGTTGGAACAGCCTGAGGCCGAGCTGATCCTCCAGCGCGCGAACCTGCTGCGCGACCGCGCCCTGCGTGACGCCCAGTTCTTCGGCGGCGGCGCGGAAATTCAGCCTGCGGCCGGAAACCTCAAAGGCGCGCAGGGCATTGAGGGACGGCAGCGTGCGGCGGGATTGGTTCATCGGCATATCCAGTAGATTTTCTACAGTCTGGCAGCTTTCTTTCTCGCGCGAAAGTCCCATCAGCATCTGCCATAATGCTGCGCAAAATCAGTTATCGGAGGTTTCAATGTCTGAAGGAAAAGTCGCTCTCATCACCGCCGGCGGGTCCGGCATGGGGGCGGCGGCCGCCAGGAGGCTCGCCGCGGACGGCTATCGCGTCGCTGTTCTCTCTTCCTCCGGCAAGGGAGAGGCGCTGGCAAATGAGCTCGGCGGCGTCGGCGTCACCGGCTCGAACCAGTCGAACGACGACCTGAAGCGGCTCGTCGATCTGGCGATGGAGCGATGGGGGCGGATCGACGCGCTGGTCAATTCCGCCGGTCACGGCCCGCGTGCGCCGATCCTCGAAATTTCAGACGAGGACTGGCACAAGGGCATGGAGGTCTATTTCCTCAGCGCCGTGCGGCCGACCCGCCTGGTGACGCCGATCATGGAAGCCCAGGGCGGCGGTGCGATCGTTAACATTTCGACGGCATGGGCCTTCGAGCCTTCGCCGATGTTCCCGACCTCTGCGGTCGCCCGCGCGGGACTGGCAAGCTTCACCAAAATTTTCGCCGACACCTATGCGGCCAAGAACATCCGCATGAACAACGTCCTGCCCGGCTGGATCGACAGCCTGCCCGCGACCGACGAGCGGCGGGACAGCGTTCCGATGGGCCGCTACGGCACGAGCGATGAAATCGCCGCCACCATCGCCTTCCTCCTGTCGGAAGGTGCGGGCTACATCACCGGCCAGAACATCCGCGTCGACGGCGGCATCGCCCGTTCCGTCTGAGCGAGGCCTGCCGGTGGATCTCACTGACATCGATGCCTCGGCATGGGCGGAGCTCGAAATGGCTGCGGCGGGTCCGCAGTCGGGTTTCCGCTATGTGAGCCTCTGCTCCGTCGATACCGAGGCGAAGCCGCAGGCGCGCATGGTCGTGCTGCGTGCGGCCGATAGGTTGGCGCGGTGTCTCGAATTTCATACGGATACGCGCAGCTCCAAATGGCTGGAACTTTCAGTCAATCCCCGCGTCACGATCCTCGGCTTTAGCGCCGAGAGCCGGCTGCAGCTTCGGCTTCAAGGGGCGGTCGAGCTTCATGGGGCGGGAAGCGCAGGTGCTAATGCCGCGTGGGGGAGGCTGCCCGCGCGGACGCGGATGACCTATGCGGGCGGCCCGCCCGGGGACGAGCGCGCCTTCGAAACGATCGACGCGGCAGAGCCTGCGGATGAGGCCGAGGGAAAGACGCGCTTTGGCGTCTTGATCTTCCGGGCCTGGACGCTGGACTGGTTCCAACTGCGGCAGCAGGACAATCGACGCGCGCTGTTCTGTTATGACGAAGCCGGCGCCCTCTCTTATTGCCGCTGGGTCAATCCCTGACCTGAAATCGGCGCGCTTTCGGACGTTGAGCGGAGGCGATCAATCGTCCCTGGGGGCGGTCCGATTTCGGCGTCGCCAGCCCCCGTGAGTTCCAGCGTCAGGATGCGAGTTTCGAGCAGGTTGAAGATGCGCAGCACCGCCTGGATCGCCTCGAAGGGCTTGGTCAGGAAATCCTTTGCGCCGAGGGAAAGCGGATGGACGGCCGAGCGAAATCAGGAGTAGCATCCGCGGCAGCGGCAGGTCGCCGAAACGGCCGGCCACGGGAGACGCGATGATGAAGCACAGACTGTTTCGCCTGATGTTCGGGGTGCTGGCATTTGCTTCCGCACCGCCGGTTTCCGATGCCTTTGCCGCAGCCCAGCCCATCTTCTGGAGCGCTTTGAGGCCGGCCGAACAGGCCAAGGCGACAATGCCGCTGTCGGGCAAGACGGTCAGCGGCCCGCAGGGCGAAACGTTTGCCTGGCATGACGAAGGCCAGCCCGTCGCATTGACGGGCTTCGTGCTGCCGGTCGACCAGGATGGTGATCTCGTCTACGAATTCATGCTGGTCCCGTGGGCCGGAGCCTGCAGCCACATGCCTTCCCCTCCGCCCAATCAGCTGGTCCGCGTCGTTCCGCAGGAGCCTCTGCACCTCGAAAGAATGTACGAGCCCGTCACCGTAACGGGCAGCCTGCGGCCCGGCTTGGACCAGGCGCAGTTCTTCATGATCGACGGCGTCCGCGTCCTTGCCTACGGCTACAGCATGAGCCATGCCCAGGTGGCGAAAGCGACGGCGACCGATGATCCCGATCTGCTGACGCTCTCGCCTTTCGGCATTCTGCCTCGCTAGCGGAACGGCTTCTTGCATGAGTGCTGCCAGCCGCGTATATACATAACTATATATACGATCCGTGGAGCGTTCTCTATGCCGCAATATGCGCGCGTCTTTCAATCCGGCAATTCGCAGGCCGTCCGGCTGCCGAAGGAGTTTCGCTTCGACGTCGATCAGGTGGAAGTGACACGGGAAGGCGATGCGATCATTCTGCGGCCGCGGACCGATCACGGCGGCCGCTGGGCCTCGTTGCGCAGCGCCCTGGAGCGCGGCCTCAGCGACGATTTCATGGCGGAGGGACGTGAGCAGCCGGAAGATCAGGAGAGAACTGGCCTTCAGGACTTGTTCAAGTGATCACTCATCTCATCGATACCAATGCGGTGATCGCTCTGATCGGCGGGAAGTCCGACATGCTGCTCGCCCACGTCATGGACAGCGACGAGGGATCGATCGGGCTGTCGAGCATCGTCATGCACGAGCTCTATTACGGCGCCTACAAGAGCGCGAAAATTTCCTACAATCTCGAAACCCTGCGCCTGTTCATGGCGGATTTCCCGACCGTCGGTTTCGAGCGCGAGGATGCGCTGGCCGCTGGAGAGATCCGCGCGGCGTTGGCGGCAAAGGGAACACCGATCGGTCCTTATGATGTGCTGTTAGCCGCGCAGGCGAAGACGCGGGATCTTGTTCTTATTACGAACAACGTCGGGGAGTTCCGGCGCGTGGATGGCCTGCGCGTCGAGAATTGGACGACCGGGCGGTAGCTCCGGAGAGCTTCAGCCGGCGTTTCGGCACGCACTATCCGCCTCTTCACGCAGCCGGCTTATACGGAGAGGAATCCACCCTGCCTTCACTCATATCAGATGTCGAGGGCGCTCGGCAGGATCACCACGTCGCGGATCGTCACATTGCGCGGCCGGGTCAGCATGAAGAGCACGGCTTCGGCGACGTCGCGGGGTTCGATCAGCGCGCCCGCCTCTTTTGCCTTGCGCAGGTTTTCCGCAGGCCAGTCTTTCAGCAGAGCGCTGCTGACAGGTCCGGGCGAGACGGACCCGACGCGGATGCCGTTCTTGAGGAGCTGCCGCCGCATGGTCTGGACGAAGCAATGCATCGCCCATTTCGAAGGCGAATAGACCGGCTCCCACGGGACCGGGGCATGGCCCGCGACCGAACTGGTGACGATGATGTCTCCCGTCCCAATCTCGATCATGTGCGGCATGACCGTCCGGACGTTCTTGATGACCACGTTGACGTTCAGATTGAGCATGCGGTCGATCGCATCGAGGTCGGCATCCGCCAGATCCCCGCCGATATAGGTGCCGGCATTGGCATGGAAGATGTCGAGCTGGCCGGCCTTCGAGAGAATGCCGTCCAGCAGGCCGGCGCAATCCTCGGGTTTCAGAAGGTCGAGCGGCAGCGCGATCGCCCTCTCGCCGAGCCTGCCGCAGGCCGCACTCAGCGCCGCCTCGTCCCGATCGATCATCACGACCGTGCCACCCGCCGCGATGATCGCCTCGGTCGTCGCCAATCCAATACCCGAGGCAGCTCCAGTAATGGCCGCGACTTTACCTTGCAAACCCTTCATGTCCACTCCTCCAAATGTGTCGATCATCTATCGCATGCGGGGTCGGTCATGGCCAGAAGTTCGGGGCGTGGCGGGGATGATCTGGGCGATTGGGCGGTGGTGCCTCTGAACTCTCTTCCGTCAAGCTCGGGCTTGTCCCGAGCACTTGCTTCCGGTCGATAGGCAGCAGATCCTCGGCACAAGGCCGAAGACGACGCCGAGTAAAAATGAAACGGCTGCGGAAAAGTGGCCGGAGGCTAACCCCACACTCCTCATTCCTGTGCCTGTCACAGGAATCCAGCCACCGCGCGTCCGCGCGCTGAATGACTATTTTGAAAACAACGGAGTTTCCTAGCCCAAGGACTTGGGCGCGCTGGATCCCTGTGACATCCCTCGGGCGAAGCCTGAGGTCAAAGGAATGAGGGAAGGATAGGTGGTGCCCGCGCCCCACGAACCATCACGTGCGGCGAGGATCGGAAGCTTGGTCGGTTGTAGCCGCCCCAGGACATTTACAAAAAAAAACCGGGCGCGGTCGAAACCGCGCCCGGGCCGAAATGGCTGCCTTTATCAGACGAGGTCGAAGCGGTCGGCGTTCATGACCTTGTTCCAGGCGGCGACGAAGTCCTTGACGAACTTCTGCTTGGCGTCGGCCTGGCCGTAGACTTCGGCGAAGGCGCGCAGCTGCGAGTGCGAGCCGAAGATCAGGTCGACGCGGGTACCGGTCCACTTAGGCGCACCCGTCTTGCGGTCGCGGCCTTCATAGACGCCGTCCTTGCCGGCGGCCGGAACCCACTGCGTGGCCATGTCGAGCAGGTTGACGAAGAAGTCGTTCGTCAGTGTCTCGGGGCGCGAGGTGAAGACGCCGTGCTCGCGATTGCCTGCCTTCAGCACGCGCAGGCCGCCGACGAGGACGGTCATCTCAGGCCCGGTCAGCGTCAAGAGCTGGGCGCGGTCGACGAGCGCTTCTTCCGGCTTCATGAACTGATGGCGCTTGTCGTTCACATAGTTGCGGAAGCCGTCGATGCGGGGCTCGAGCGGCGCGAAGGAATGCGCGTCGGTCTGGGCTTCGGACGCGTCCATGCGGCCCGGCGTGAAGGGCACGCTGACGGCGTTGCCGCCCGCTGCCGCGGCCTTTTCGACGCCGGCAGCACCGGCAAGCACGATCAGATCGGCGAGCGAGATCTTCTTAGCCCCCGTCTGGGCTGCGTTGAAGTCCTTCTGGATGCGTTCGAGAACAGCGAGCACCTTGGCGAGCTGCGCCGGCTGGTTGGCTTCCCAGTCCTTCTGCGGGGCAAGACGGATGCGCGCGCCATTGGCGCCGCCGCGCTTGTCGGAACCGCGGAAGGTCGAGGCCGACGCCCAGGCGGTCGAGACCAGTTCCTGCACGGAAAGGCCCGTGGCGAGAACCTTGGCCTTGAGGTCGGCAATGTCCTTGTCGTCGACGAGCGGATGGTCGACGGCCGGGATCACGTCCTGCCAGATCAGGTCTTCAGCCGGAACTTCAGGGCCGAGGTAGCGCACCTTCGGTCCCATGTCGCGGTGGGTCAGCTTGAACCAGGCGCGGGCGAAAGCGTCGGCGAACTGATCGGGATTTTCCAGGAACCGGCGCGAGATCTTCTCATAGATCGGGTCGAAGCGCAGCGACAGATCGGTGGTCAGCATGGTCGGAACATGCTTCTTACCCGCCTCATAAGCATCCGGAATGGTGGCTTCGGCGTTCTTGGCCCGCCACTGATGCGCGCCGGCCGGGCTCTTCGTCAGCTCCCACTCGTGGGCAAAGAGGTTTTCGAAGAAATAGTTGCTCCACCTGGTCGGCGTCTGCGACCAGGTGACCTCGAGGCCGGCGGTGATCGCGTCCTTGCCGACGCCGGTGCCGAACGTGCTCTTCCAACCAAGGCCCTGGTCTTCGATCGCGCCGCCTTCCGGCTCGGCGCCGATAAAGGACGGGTCGCCTGCGCCATGGGTCTTGCCGAAGGTGTGGCCGCCGGCGATCAATGCCACGGTTTCCTCGTCGTTCATTGCCATGCGAGCGAAGGTTTCACGGATGTCTCGGGCCGCAGCGACCGGGTCGGGATTGCCGTTCGGGCCTTCCGGGTTGACGTAGATGAGGCCCATCTGCACGGCGCCGAGCGGCTCTGCCAGCTGGCGTTCGCCGCTATAGCGCTCATCGCCGAGCCAGGTTCCCTCAGGGCCCCAGTAGAGCTCCTCGGGCTCCCAGACGTCGGCGCGGCCGCCGGCGAAGCCGAAGGTCTTGAAGCCCATCGATTCAAGCGCAACGTTGCCGGTGAGGATCAGGAGGTCGGCCCAGGAGATGCGGTTGCCGTATTTCTGCTTGATCGGCCACAACAGGCGGCGGGCTTTGTCGAGGTTGGCGTTGTCAGGCCAACTGTTGAGCGGCGCGAAACGCTGCTGGCCCTGGCCGGCGCCGCCGCGGCCGTCGGTGATGCGATAGGTGCCGGCGCTATGCCAGGCCATGCGGATGAAGAGGCCGCCGTAATGACCGAAGTCGGCCGGCCACCAGTCCTGCGAATCCGTCATCAGCGCGTGAAGATCCTTCTTCAGCGCGTCGAGATCGAGCTTCTTGAACTCCTCGGCATAGTCGAAGTCCCTGCCCATCGGGTCGGCACGGCCGGAATTGTGATGAAGAATCTGCACGTTCAGCTGGTTCGGCCACCAGTCGCGGTTGGCTCTGCCGCGCGGCGTATTGCCATGGGCTACAGGACATTTTCCTGTGCTGTCAGTGGGGTTGTCCATGTTCGTCTCCTTCATTGCTTGATCGGTCCGCGGTTCAAAAAGATGAGCCGAGCTGGCGCCCCACTCTCTCCCTGGGAGTCTTCATATCGGAAGCGTTCAATAATTTTAAGTTGGATTTACTGATTGTCGCGATAAGCTAGGGTTATGAAGAATCTTACCCTGAAACAGCTACGCTATTTTGAAGCCCTGGCGCGGGATGGCCGCTTCCGCCGTGCCGCCGACGCCTGCGCCATCTCCCAGCCGGCGCTCTCCATGCAGATCAAAGAACTCGAGCAGGAATTGGGCGGCGAGCTCTTCGAGCGCAGCGCGCGCGAGGTGAAGCTTACCCCGTTCGGCCAGAGCTTCGCGCTGCGCGTCCGAGACATCCTGCGCGCCGTCGACGAATTAGGGGAGTTTGCCCGAGCCTCGCATGAATCCTTCCTCATGCGTCTGCGCATCGGCATCATCCCGACGATCGCACCCTACCTGCTGCCGGCGATTATAAACGATCTCAACGAAACCTTCGCCGGAATTCAGATCGAGGTGCGCGAGACACAGACGGGCAGGCTGGTTCAGGAATTGACACAGGGCCAGCTTGACATGGCGATCGTCGCGCTGCCGGTGTCGGAGCCCTCGCTGACCGAACTCGAGCTTTTCAGGGAAGAATTCGTGCTGGTCCGGCGGCAGGAGGATGGAGACAAGCCGGTGCCCGAGCGCGAGGCGCTGCGCGAAATGCGGCTGCTGCTGCTCGAAGAGGGCCACTGCTTCCGCGACCAGGCGCTGTCCTTCTGCAAGATCGGCCCAGCCCGCCCGCGGGAGATCATGGAAGGGAGCTCGCTCTCCACCCTCGTCCAGATGGTCGGCGCCGGCATCGGCGTGACACTGATTCCGGAGATGGCCGTTCCGGTCGAAACGCGCTCGGCCCAAGTCTCAATCTCCCGCTTCCCCGCGCCGCAGCCGTCGCGGACGATCGGCATGGTCTGGCGCAATTCGACCCCGATGGCCAAGCAGCTGCAGGAAGTCGCCGAGGCGGTGCGCCGCTCGGCTGAGACGATGCGCGCGCAGGATCCGCTCACGTGATGGACCTTGGCCGTCATCTCAGCGTCTAAGACCCCGCCCCTCACCTCAACTGCGGCGCTTGAACGTATGCTCGGCTGCCGGAAATTTGCGCGCGCGCACCTCCTCGGCATAAGAGGCGGCAGCGTCCGCGACCCTCTTGCCGAGCTCGTCGTAGCGCTTGACGAAACGCGGCTTGAAATCATTGAAGAGGCCGAGAATGTCGTCGGAAACCAGGATCTGGCCGTCGCAGGCGGAAGAGGCGCCGATGCCGATTGTCGGTATGTGGATTGAAGTCGTCATCTCGCGGGCGAGCGGCTCCACCGTGCCCTCGACGACGACGGCGAAGGCGCCCGAGCCGCCAATCGCATGCGCGTCGCGGCGGATCTTCGAGGTCTCGTGTTCGGAATGGCCGACGGAGCGATAGCCGCCGGCGGTGTGGACGAGCTGCGGCATCAGGCCGATGTGGCCGAGCACGGGAATGCCCCGCTTCGTCAGGAAGGCGATGGTTTCGGCCATCTCCTCGCCGCCTTCGAGCTTGACGGCGTCGCAGCCGGTTTCCTGCATGATGCGCACGGCGTTGCGGAAGGCAATCTCCTTCGATTCCTGGTAGCTGCCAAAGGGCATGTCGACGACGACGCAGGCATTGGCGACGCCGCGCATCACGGCCTTGCCATGGGCGATCATCATGTCCAGCGTCACGCCGATCGTGGTCTCCATGCCGTAGAGCACCATGCCGAGCGAATCCCCGACCAGCAGCAGGTCGCAATGCTCGTCGAGGAGGCGCGCCATCGGCGTCGTATAGGCGGTGAGGCAGACGATCGGCTTGCCGCCCTTCATGGCTGCGATTCGCGTCGGCGTCAGGCGCTTCTGAGATCCGGTGGCGCTCATTTCGTCACTCCCTTTCCCGGCTGGCCGCTCATTCGGTTGTCCCGGATCATTCTGTTCCCGCTCGCCGGGCTGCTATTGTCGCCGACAACTCTGTTGTCGAGAAGCCGCGTCGTGCCGATCCTCACGAAGAGCGCCACGACGATGGGGCCTTCGAGTGAAGCGACCGGCGCCAGCGTTTCCGCATCCCTGACGGCGACGACTTCGGGTTTTGCCAGAGGCTCGCGTCCGATGAAGGCGGTAAGCTTCGCCTCAAGTTCTTGCGCATCGGTGATGCCTTCGGCGATGAGCCGCTCGGCCTCGTCGAGCGCCTGCGGAACGATCACTGCCGCGCGCCGCTCATCGGGGCTGAGATAGACATTGCGCGACGACAAGGCGAGGCCGTCGCTGTCGCGCACGGTCGGCACAGAGATCACCCGCACCGGCACGGCGAGATCTTCCACCATGCGCTTGATGATGACGACCTGCTGGTAGTCCTTCTCCCCGAAATAGGCAGTTTGCGGCTGGACCATGTTGAAAAGCTTGGTGACGACGGTGGCGACGCCGGCAAAATGGCCGGGCCTAACTGCGCCTTCGAGTTCGCGGCCGAGATCGGGAACGTCGACCACCGTCTTCATCGGGCGGGGATACATATCCTCGACGCCGGGCGCGAAGAGGAAATTCACGCCGGCCTGCTTGAGCATGTCGCCATCGCGCTCGAGATCGCGCGGATATTTGCCGAGGTCTTCGGCCGGGCCGAATTGCAGCGGATTGACGAAGATTGAGACGACGACGATGTCGTTCTCGGCCCGGGCGCGCGTGACGAGCTTGAGATGTCCGGCGTGGAGATAGCCCATGGTCGGAACGAGGCCGACGGTGCGCCCCTGCCGCTTCAGCGCATCGAGCGTGTGGCGCAGCTCTTCAATATTCGAGAAAACCCGCATACATCCTCCCCGCGGCCGGTCACTCATCTTGGGCGCGGATAAGAAGTGTAATCGAAGCGGGAGGTCAATGCACTTCCGTGACAAAAAACGATTAGATGCATGGCGGGCCGATAAACCGACCCATATCCGCTCGGGAATCTTTGTCTCGCATCCGGCTTGCCGCAGGGCTAGCAATGTGCGACCTGCGCCTCTATCTACCCTCTCCGTCAAGATACCATCACAGTCGGCCGCTATGGAGAATGCATGGACAAACCCTGGAAGATCAGCCGCGGCCCGATTGCGGCGACCGAGCTCGACGTGGAAAAGGCCAACGCGATCAACACGCTGTTGGTGCGGCCAGTCGGCGTGCTTCCGGCAAAGGCCGGAGATCCGGTCCTTCCCTTCGCCGTCGGCCTGTTCAACGAGCTGCGCCCGCTCCTGAAGCCCGATGCCGGCGTGACGACGCTTCGGCGCGCGACCGCGGCCTATGTCCATTGCCGGCGCTATTATTTCGCCAGCGCTCAGCCCGATTCCATGCGCCATAACATCGACGGCGAACCGGTCGAGCCGCTGTCGGAGGAAGACCGATTGGTTGCGCAGAAGCGTTTCCTGAGCCTCAAGCAGAGCGCCGCGAAGGCCGAGGAACCCGAGCCGGCACCTGTGGTGGTTCCCGCTCCTGTGCTGAGCAAGAACGAACAGATCCGCGCCGCACTTCTGCGCGGCAGGAAGAACGCCGTCAGCTGAGCTTGGCGACAGGTGGATCTTTTGCGCGCAGGAGCGCCATCAGCATCGGCCCCAACGCAAACTCACCTCGCTCGGCGCGCCGCGTGAGGTCCCGAAGATAGCCGCCGGCGGAATGTATGCACCCTCCCCTCTGCAAAATGCAGGCGATGACAGTGGCGGCGTTTTCCGGTCCCATCACGGCGCACGCCTGCTCATAGGCAGATGGGCTGACGTGAAGCATCGTGCGCACCACGATAACAGCCGTCATCAGATCCCGCCAACTGCCGATCGCGCCGCCCGGACCGTAATCGGAAATGTGGGGGCAGGCCTGGAGAATCATGGTGAGCGGGAAGGATTTGAGTTCGGTTGCCCTCTTCCTGACGGCGAAGCGCCATCGCTCCCCGCCACTCGCCTGCGCTTCCGGACTGTCATCGTCCGGTTTCGTCTCCGGCTGATCATTGCGCTCGGCCCGCCTCTCCGCCGTCACCCCCTGTCCGCTTTCGAGACCCGCTTCAAATTCAATTATGGATTCGGGGTGAGAATTCTGTATGTGGCGCTCAATTTGGGATTCACTGGCGCTCGGCATCTGCATTTTCTCATGCAGTTCCAATAGGTTGACGATTTTCTCGCGGGTTATCTCGAGTTCTTTGAGGATGGGCGGGAGGTTTTCCAGACTTGCAGCCTTCGGAATACGCTGCAGGATCGCCTGGAACGTCGAAGAGATGGGCTGCCAGTCGCCGGGAACAGCTTCCTCGACGGCTGCGGAAATCAGCTTGCCGATGTCGCGCCGGCAGATCGTCAGCCGCTCCTTCAGACCACGCAGCATCTGCCGGTCGGCTGCGATGCGCGCCGCCATCGTCTCGATTTCGCCGGCGCGGGCGAGAAGCGGGGCGAGGCTGAAGCCGTAGGCCTCGTCGATCCCGCCTTCCCTGCCGCGACGTACATAACGCTTGCCGTTCGGGCTGTCCTTGCGGGAGATGAGGCCGGCTTCGACGAGCACGGCAAGATGCCGGCGCAAGGTGGCGGCGGCCATGCCGCGGGCTCTGAGCGAAAGCTGCGCGTTCGAGGGAAAGACCACCAGCGGTTTGTCGCTGAAGAGTTCGTCCTCGGGATAAAATGTCAGCAGCGCATCAAGCACCGTCAGCGCCCGGTCGGTGACATCCAGCCCTGCCCGCGCCTCGCAGACCGATCGGAACAGCTTCCATTTGTTGCGCGTCGTTCCGGCCGCGATCGCCTCGCCACGCCGCTGTTTCAGCAGCATGGCAAGCGACATCGGCCGCCGCCCGAAGGGCGTCGTCACATAGTCACTCTCCATTTCCTTCACCTCTCATCAGGCTAAAGAAATCCGCTCACCGAAACGATGCGAGGAGGAAAAGTGCGGCAGCGTCATTTGCGCGTCTGAAAAGACGCCGAGGCGCTGCAGGACTCTTGACTGGGATTCGTGAAAATGCGATTCTCTGTCTTGCTTAAGGATGTGAGAAGGGCTTCCACGACTCGTTCGTTTGGGGGCCTTTTTCTTTTGCGGTTTCAGTCTCCTTGTTTGCCCTCCTCGGCGAGGAATTGCTCATAGAGCGCATCCAGCCTGCCGGAGAGAAATTCTCCGAAGCGGCCGGCATTTCTCGCCTTCATCGAGAGCGAGAACGCCTTGCCGTCATTCTTCATTTCCGCCTGCACCGCCTTATCCCGCGGCTGCCATTTCACCTTCCTCGCGGCGACGGTTTTCTTGACCGGCCGCGCGCTTTTGTTCAGCGCCGCATAGAGCGCTTCGAAACGCTTGTCGGAAGGCAGTTGATGAAAGCTGTCCTCTTGCAGGACCTTTGCGACACCTGCCGCATTGGCCGATTTGCCGGCGAGCAGCGAAAGCTCCACCCAGCGCTCGCGGCCGACGCCGGGCGCAGGCCCGATTGCCTGGACGACCTCCGGCGAGATGCGGTCCATTACCGACAGCATCTTCGAGACCAAAGCCGCATTGGCGGCAAGTGCGGTCGAGACGACCTCCCTGTCGTAACCGAGCTCCTCCAGCCGTCTGGCAAAGAGTGCGCGCTCGATGAAGGTGAGGTCGGCGCGGGCCGAATTCTCTTGCCCCTGGGCGATCACGTGGGTCCGGTCGTCGATCGCCTTGACGACGGCGCGGACATTGCGGCCGAGTTCGCGGGCGGCGCGCAGCCGCCGGTGGCCGAAGACCACCTGATAACGTCCGTCGATCCTGGCATGGGGACGCACCAGGATCGGCGTGTCCTGCCCGCGCGCCCGGATCGCTTCCACCAGCGCGTGAAAATCCTCGTCATCCTCGGACAGCCGGTCCTTGACGAAGGAGGCTTCGACGAGTTCGGGGTCCAGATCGACCACCGCCTCGCCTTCCAGAAATTTTTCCGCCTGCTTGGCAAGCTCATCCAGCGAGCGGACGAGCGACCGGCCTGCCCCGCGCATCGGATAATTCGGCGCGCCTGCGTTTTCATCAGGCATATCGGCCAGCCCTTCCAGCAGATTCTTTCGTGCCATCAGCGTCCTCCGATTGCGGTCATTGCATTGATTTGGCTCACGGAAACGGCGAATTTGTCAGCCGACAAATCTGCCGCCCCCATGCCTGGTGAATGAGGCCGGCGATCTCCGCGTTGACGGCGTCCATCGCCTCCAGCGCGCGATCATAGGTTCCCCGGTTCATCGAGGCGCGCTCGACCTCGTAAAGCGTTTGCTTGGTGATCCCGGCATCCGAGATCGCGGTGGATTTGACCATCTGATTCTTCAGCATGAATTCGTGGAACATCGTCGACATGAAGCCGACCATCTGCGCCTGCGGCACATCGGTCGGCTCGTAGCGGGTGATGAGATAGCGGTACCAGGAGAGGTTCACTTCGGCGCCGGCGGCGCGGATCGGCTTCAGGATGCCGCCGAGCATCAGAAGGAACTGACCCATCGACATGACGTCGAGCATTTGCGGATGGATGGTGATCAAAACGCTGGTCGCGGCCGTCAGCGCCGTCAGCGTGAGATAACCGAGCTGCGGCGGGCAATCGATGACGACGACGTCGTAAATATCGTCGACTTCGGCAAGCGCGCGAGAGATGCGGGTGAAGAAGGTCTTGCCGTCATTGGTCGATTTGTCGGCCATGGCAAGCGGCGTATCGTATTCATATTCCTGCAGGTCGAGATTGGCCGGCACGATGTCGAGACCGGGAAAATTCGTCTTGTGGATGATCTCAGAGAGCGGCTTTTTCTCGCCGTCGTAGCGGATCGCTTCATAGAGGGACGAGGCCTGGTCAAACTCCGGCTGGAAGCCGTGCAGGGAGGAGAGCGAGGCCTGCGGATCGAGATCGACCGCAAGCACGCGGTGGCCGGTCAGGGCAAGATGCTGGGCAAGATGGGCTGATGTCGTCGTCTTGCCCGAGCCGCCCTTGAAATTGACGACGGCGACGACCTGTAGCTTCTCATGAGCGCGGCGATGGGGCACATACATGCGGCTTTCGGAGCGGCCATGCGCATCGAGATAGCGCCTCAGCTCGAGCATCTGCTCGGCGCTGTAGGAGCGCCGCCCAGAAGGCGAGGTCTGCGGGCAGGGGCCTTTGCCCTCGAGATGCAGTTTCTTCAGCGTGCTCTGCGACGCGCCGACATAACTGGCGACCTCGGCAAGAGAAAAGCTGCGCAGGGTCTTCTTCGCGTTTGGCGGAAAGCGCTGCACGCTCAGGAGATGCAGCTTCTTCGAAATCACGTCGCCGTGCTCGAGAATCTGATCCTCGAAATAGAGCGGCGCGGCCTTCACGGCATTCGAATTAGCGTTCATCGGCAGCAATCTTTCGGATAACGGTTTTCGGGATCAAAAGCCCCTGTAACCGTTATTATCCGCGATTCTCCGATACCGGCCAAGAAATTTAAGGTTAACGCATATTAACCTTTTCGATGCTCGTTCAAGCACTTGCCGGATCTCTGCGTGATGTCCGGACGACCGGGGATTTTGGGCCGGGGGCGCTGATAACGCGCCCCCGGCGGCGCCCGGCCGAAGGGGAGGGGGCATTCGGCGGGCTTAACTCAATGGCGCTTCGCCTGTAGTGATGCGCTGCTCGTCGGCGCCGAAGAGGTGAACGGTGTCGTGGCCGGGGGCGATCCTCAACACGTCGCCGGGGGCGGCCCGGATTCGCTCGCGGAAGACGCAGGTCAGCGTCTGCCCTCCGAGCCGCACGAGCACGAGTGTTTCCGAGCCTGTGGGCTCGACGACGACGGTCGTCACTTCGATGCCGTTGGGGTCGAGCATGATATGTTCGGGGCGAATGCCGTAGGTCACGGCATCCTTCGGCCGGCGTTCGCTCGGCAGCAGCAGCCCGTCCACGGTCCTGAACCCGTCTTCGCTCATGCTGCCCTTGATGAAATTCATCGCCGGCGAGCCGATGAAACCGGCGACGAACAGATTGTTCGGGCGGTCGTAGAGTTCGAGCGGCGACCCCGATTGCTCGATCAGCCCGTCCTTCATGACGACGATCTTGTCTGCCATGGTCATGGCTTCGATCTGGTCGTGGGTCACGTAGATTGTCGTCGTCTGCAGCCGCTGATGCAGTTCCTTGATCTCCGAGCGCATCTGCACCCGAAGCTTGGCATCGAGGTTCGACAAAGGCTCGTCGAACAGGAAGACGGCCGGATCGCGCACGATCGCCCGGCCCATGGCGACGCGCTGACGCTGGCCGCCCGAAAGCTGCTTCGGATAACGCTCCAAGAGGTTTTCCAGCCCGAGGATTTTTGCCGCATTGCCGACGCGCTGATCGATCTCCGATCTCGGCATGCGCTTCATCCGCAGCGAGAAGCCCATGTTCTTCGCCACCGTCATATGCGGATAGAGCGCATAGTTCTGGAACACCATGGCGATGTCGCGGTCTTTGGGCGCAAGCTCGTTGACGATGTGCTTGCCGATCTGGATCTTGCCCGAAGTGATGCCCTCCAGGCCGGCGATCATTCTGAGCAGCGTCGATTTTCCGCAGCCGGAGGGGCCGACCAGGACGACGAATTCGCCGTCGCCGATATCGACGGACACGCCTTTGATCGCTTTGAACGCGCCGTAGTCCTTGCGCGCATTGCTGACCGAAACATGGGCCATGAAACTCCTCCCGAATTCGCCGTCAAAGTCCGTTCAAGACACTTTTGAGAAAATCGAGGCCGAGGCGCTCACCCTCCGTGCGCGCGGCCAAGTCCTTGCCCGGCCAGCCGTAAGCGGCATCCTCGTGCTCGATCGACAGAGTGCCGTCAAAACCGTAGCCGCGGGCCTGCCTGAGGAAACGCGGCCAGTCGAGCAGACCCAGCCCCGGCAACTTGTATTGCCACCAGCCCTTGCCGTGATAGCCGAGTGCCTGCAGGGCCTCGGCGTCGATCGCCGTATCCTTGGCGTGCAGAATGGCGATGCGGTCCTTGACCGCCTCCAGCGCCCGATAGGGATCGACGCCGATGCGGATGAGGTGCGAGGGGTCGAATTCGAGGCCGAAGCGGCGGTCCTCGATGCGGCGGAAAAGTTCCTGCCATCCCCTAGGCGTCGTTCCGATGAAATTGTCTCTAGGTCCGGGCCAGTTCTCGATCGCGATGGTGAGGCCGCTTGCCTGCGTTTGCGCGATCAGCCCAATCGCGAAGTCGGCGAAGTCGTCATAATTGGCCTCGTCGCTTGCCGTATCGTTACGACCGGGAAAGATCACGAAGATCGGAACGCCGGCGCCGCCGATCGCTTCGGCAAATTCTGAGGTCCTTGCCCGGAGCTCGCGGCGCTTGTCGCGGTCGGCATCGAGCTGATTGCCGAAAAAAGTAATCGACGAAACGAAGAGGCCGCGGCTTCGTGCCAGCGAGACGGCGTCCTCCACCCGGTCGGGCGTCTTGATGTGGCCGCCGACATCGATCTCGATCGCTTCGAACCCCGCCGATGCGGCGAAATCTACCACTTCCTCCAGCGGGCGGTCATTGAATGTCGAGGTATAGAAGCCGATTTTCACCATATCCTCCGATCCTCATCACAATCCGGGGCCTTGCGGCCGTTTCAACTGTTCAGCCGGTCCATGAATTTCAGCGGCGAGCGCGTGCGCTGCGCCACATCGGCCGATGCAAGCATCAGGGCCGCCGCCATCGGCATGGCCGCCGCACCCATGGCCGAGGCATCCTCGCCGATCGAGGCGCGATGCAGCGAGGGCAGGTTCGTGTCCTCGGCGTCGAGATGCTCGTGCACATAACGCAGCAATTCATCGACGATGCGGATCGGCAGCCGGCCGCCGACGAGCACGGCATCGGGATCGACGATCATGGCGATATGTTTGACCGCGACGGCGAGATGCGCGCTCATTTCCTTCAGCCATTGCGAAACGAGGCGCTTGCCGCGCGCGTCGAGGGTCAGCAGATCCTGCGGCACGCTCACCTTGATCCCATGCCGGGCGAGGAAATCATAGAGGAAGAACAGCGAGAAGATCTCCCCGAGAAGCTGGACCTTCTGCGCCTCGCCGTCGCGGCCGTCGGCAATCGGAAGCCAGCCGATCTCGCCACTGAGGCCCATGGCGCCGCGATGGCCGTTGCCGTCGAGAACGAGGCCGCCGCCCGGGCAGGCATTGACGGCAATATAGAAGAAGCTGCTGCTTTCCGCGCCGAGGCCGTAGTTGAGCTCGGCAAGGGCAGCGGCATTAGCCTCATTTTCGGTGAAGACGGGATGCGGCGTCAGGCTCTCCAGTGCGGCGCGCACGTCGAAATCAGTCCATTCCTGATAGGCGTCGGGCTTGCCGAGCAGCGAGATTTCGCCGAGCCAATCCGGCATAGCAAGGCCGATCCCGGCAAGGCGCGCATCGTCGATCAGCCGGCTGCGCTGGAAATGCGAGATCGCATCTGATGTCAGTTGCATGAATTCCGCCGGCAGGATGAAGCGTTTCTCGTGGTGTACGCGGGCGCGCACATTGCCGACGGCGTCAACCGCCAGGATCGTCAGATGGTCGCGGTCGATGTTGATGCCGATGGCGTAATAGGCGTCGGGATTGATTTCGAGTTCGATTGCCGGCTGGCCTCTGAGCCCATGCCGGCGGCGGGCCTCCATGATCAGGCCCTCGTCCAGCAGGCGGTCGACGATGCGGGCGATCGCCGGTTTGGTGAAGCCCGTCTGCCGGGCGATTTCGGCGCGCGAAATCGGCGCCTGGCGGTGGATGCAGCGGAGCACGACGGCCCTGTTGTGCTCGCCCGCGTCTTCGACATTGGCGCCCGTCAGATCGGGGGAGAGCCTAGCGCCGAGTGTCTGGTTCATGCGTTCAATCCTTCCGCGCGCGTGGAGAGTGAAGCAGACCCTCTCATCCCTTCACCGCGCCGCTGGTCATCGCGCCGAGGATCAGCCTCTGGAGCGACAGGAAGGCCACGATCGCCGGAACGACCGCAATCAGGCAGGCGGCTGCAAGCAGCTGGATGGACGAGTCGGTCTGCATGCCGCGGAAGTTAAAGATTCCGACGCCGATCGGCATCAGGTCATTTTTGGTGAGCAGCAGGAAAGGCACCAGGAATTGCGACCAGCCGGCAATCACAGTGATGATGAAAACCGAGGCGATGCCCGGCGCCGACAGGGGCACGATGATGCGCCAGAAAACCGAGAAGCGGTTGCAGCCGTCGATCATCGCCGCCTCGTCGAGGCTGCGCGGAATGCCGTCGACCGTACTTTTCAACAGCCACGTCGCCAGGGGAACGCCGAGCGCGATATAGACCATGACGACGGCGAAATGCGTGTCCAGCAGGCCGAGGCGGTTCATGTAGCGATAGAGCGGCACCATGATGACGAGCGGCGAGATCATCTGGAAGAGCAGCAGCCCCATCATCGAGAGGCCCTTGCCACGGAACTGGAAGCGGGAGAAAGCGTAAGCCGCAGGCAAGGCAACGATCAGCACGCCGAGCCCGCTCAGAGCCGCAAGCTTCAGGCCGTTCCAGAGATAGATCGGGAAATAGCTGTTGTTGAGAACGGTGATGAAGTTCTGAATGGTAGGGTTGTCGGGAATATAGCGCGCCGCGCCGCGATAGACCTCGCGCTTGTCGCGTAGCGCCATCGACAGCAGATAGGTGAGGGGGCCGGCGAAGAAGACGAACATCACCAGCATGAAGAGATAGCTCATGGCATCGCCTAAACGGCTTCCGGTGCGTCCGCTCATTGCTCTTCCTCCTTCGGCAGGAACGACGCATAGACGAAGGCGAGCCCGAGGCTGATGATCAGCATCAGCACGGAGAGCACGCTGCCGCCGGAGAGGTCATAGTTTCGGAAGACGATATTGAAGACGTAGAGCGAGATCACTTCGGTCGCGCGCCCGGGTCCGCCGCCTGTCAGTGTGATGATCGCATCGAAGGTGTTCACCGTCTGGATGGTGATCAGGATCATGTTGACGAGGATCGCGGCGCGCAGCTGCGGCAGCGTGACGAACAAGAACTGCTGCGAGGCGCTGGCGCCGTCGACCTCCGCCGCCTCGTAGAGCGAGGGATCGATCGATTTCAGCGCCGCATACATGACGACCATCGAAAAGGCGGTGCCGCGCCAGATGTTCGAGATCAGAGTCGACCACGGCGCCATTGCCGGGTCCGATAGCCAGGCGACGGTCGGCATGTGCATCAGCCTCAAAATGCTGTTCAGCGCGCCGTAAGGCGCTTCGGAAAACAGCATCTGCCAGATGATGCCGCCGGCAATGCCCGGAACGACCCAGGCGACGAGCGCCGTGGTCCTCAGGATCGTGGTGCCGAACAGGCCGCGCTTTTCGCCGCGAACGACGGTGACGGCGACCGCAAGCCCGAGGATCTGCTGGCCGATGACGCTGCCGCCGACGAAGATCAGCGTCGCCCAGAGAATGTCGGGCAGTTGCGGCGAGCTCAGCGCATTGGTGATCGACCCCAGCGTATAGTCCTGGGTGTCGCCGATCAGTGTTGCATTGGTGAAGGAAAGCCGGAAAACGTCGATGACGGGATAAAGGTAGAATATGCCGATGACGATGATCACCGGCATGATCCAGGGCAGGGGCGCACCGGCGAACCGGCGCATGAACGTTCTGCTCTGAGGCGGGCTGTCAGCCTCGATGGCAATAGGGCTCATTGGCTTCTCTGTCCGGGTTTGGCACTGTCGACGGCGCCTCAAGTCCAGGCGCCGTCGCGGTCGGAAGCGTTGGAAACGCCCGGGATCAGAGACGCTTGTAAGCCTCCATCGCCGCGCTGAATGCGGCATCCAGGGCCTCTTCCGGTTTCTTCGTCCCCGACAGCACGTCTCCCATCATGATCTGGATCTGGTTGGAGATCTCGGGATAGATCGGCACGCCGGGCCGGGCTTGGCCATCGACCAGCGCATTGGCGAAGGTCTTGTTGGCTTCCGTCGAGAAGACCTCATACTTGTCGAAGAGCGACTTGCGCGTCGGCAGCTGCTGCTGCAGCGCGTTTGCAGGACCCATATAGACGTCGCGCGCCAGGTTGGCGCACATTTCGATCTTCTCCTTGTCCTTGCTGAAGGAGGCGACCGTCCAGCCGCCGGTGCCCGTCGACTTCTGGTCGGCCGTGGGGCCCGGGATCGGCGAGAAGGTCCAGTTCTTGAATTCCTCTTCGTCGAGCGTCGTCTTCAGCTGTGCATATTGCCAGTTGCCGCCGATGAAGAGCGCCGTTGTCGCGGCAGCCGCCGCAGCGTTCATATCGTCGTAATTGGCGATCGTCGTAACGCGCTTCGGCGCCGCACCGGAATCGACGAGATCCTTGAAGTAGTTCAGCGCCTTCAGGAATTTCACCTTGTTCTCGCCTTCGCCGAAGATTGGCTTGCCCGAGTCGTCGACGAGTTTGCCGCCGAGCGCCCAGTAATTGGCGAGCCAGTCGAAGGTCGTGCCTTCCCAGCGCCCGCCGTTGAAGAGCACGCCTTCCATGCCCTCCTTGGTGGAGGCAAGGGCGGCCTTCTTCAGTTCGTCCCAGGTCTTCGGCGCATCTGCGACCACAGACTTGTTGCGGTAGAGAACGCGCAGGTCCGTATCCCACCACCAGGCACGGATGGTCTTGTCCTTGTCGGTGATGCCGTCGCGGATGAAGGGGAAGAGATCGTCGATTTCTTCCTTGGAGAAATAGGGTGTGAAATCGGCCAGCACATGATTGACCATGAACTGCGAGAGCACGAAGGAGTCGACGGCCGCACAATCCGGCGCGTTACCGGCCTTGGCCTGCTCCAGCATCTTGGCCTGTTCAGTGCCGATGTCGGAGGACATGAATTGCATCTGCAATTTCCAGTCCGGATGCTTCTTGATGAAATCGACGAAGAGCTTCTGATAGCCCTCGGCAATGGCGGGATCGGAATTGTTCGGGCTGTCGTTCGTCAGGCGGACGACGAGCGTTTTCGGCGCATCGGCAAGGCCGATCCGGTCTTTGGTGGCAAGTTCCTGGGCAAAAATGGTGGATGCTGAAAATAAGACAGTGCTCAGCGCCAATGCGCTGACGGTCGCGCTCTTCATGATGGGTCTCCTCCCCATTTTGAACGAATACAGCCTGGCGGTCGGTTGACCTCTCCTCATTTCCGTGCTGCATTAATTAGATTAAGTTACTTTGATTTGATGTCAAGCCAGAGCTTGGGAGGATGAGATGCTGGCGACATTCAACAGCAGCTAGCGCACGCTGCGGTTTTCGGAAGGGATGCGCGCCAAAATAAGTTGCCGACAGCGCCTCAGGGACATCAGGCGCATCCAACCGCAATTTTCCTGACGAAAAGGCCGATCGATCGCGGATGGCCGCGATGGTGTCAGTTCGTGCTCCGGGCCGCAGCGGCAGCCGGAAACTGAAGTCCATGGAGGAGAAGATGCGTTTACTCATTCTCGGAACCGGCGGCATGGCCAATCAGCACGCCGCGCGTTTCAAGGCGATCGAAGGCGTCAGCGTCGTTGGCGGCGTCGATGTCGTCCCGGAGCGGCTCGCCGCCTTTTGTACCGAACATGGCATCGCAAATTATTTCATCTCGCTGGAGGATGCGCTCGCGTGGGGCGAGTTCGATGCGGTGGCGAACGTCACGCCCGATCGTCTCCACCACCCGACGACGCTTCAGGCGATCGCCGCCGGCAAACATGTCTTCTGCGAAAAGCCGCTCGCCACCGATGCCGTCAAGGCGATGGAAATGACCGAGGCGATTGAGCGGGCCGGAAAGGTCGGCATGGTCAATCTCACCTATCGCAATTCGCCGGCGCTGCAGAAGGGCCGGCAGATGGTGCTTGCCGGCGAGATCGGCGCCGTGCGCCATGTCGAGGCGTCGCATCTGCAAAGTTGGCTGGTCGGCCGCCACTGGGGCGATTGGAAGAGCGAAAGCAAATGGCTCTGGCGGCTGAGCAAGAAGCACGGCTCGAACGGCGCGCTTGGCGATATCGGCATTCACATCGTCGATTTCGCCTCTTATGGCTCCGGCCTCGACGTCGCCCACGTCTTTGCGCGGCTGAAGACCTTCGACAAGGCGCCGGATCACAGGATCGGCGAATATGATCTCGATGCCAATGACAGCTTCACGATGAATGTCGATTTCACCAATGGCGCGATCGGCACGATCCAGGCGACACGCACGGCAGCCGGCCAGATGGATCAGCTCCGTCTCCGGGTCTATGGCGAAACCGGCTCGGTCGAGATGATCTACGACACCGGCAAATCGACGCTGCGCGCCTGCCTTGGCGAAGATGTGCATACCGCGACCTGGCGCGACATCCCCTTCGATCCCGTCGAGACGAACTACCAGCGTTTCGTTCAGGCCGTACGGGCGGGCAGGACCCAGGAACCGTCCTTCCGGCGCGCCGCCAACATCCAGAAGGTGCTCGACAAGGCAATCGCCTCCGATCTCAGCCACGCCGACGAAGCAATCGGCTGATGCAGCCGAAGCGCGCTTTACTTTCGGCTTAGGCAGAAGCCGGCGGCAGCAGGAGCGTGTTGAGGAAAGGCAGGAGGGCGGCACCGAGCGCCACCCCGCCGCCGCTGAAGCTTGCCGGCCGCATCGGCGAAATCCAGGGCGTCAGCAGCGGCCTGGTCGAGGTGTCGCGCCGCTCGACGGAAAGCTGATGGATCAGCGCTTCGATCACGCCCTGCGGCAGGTCGCCGCCGATCATCACGACGCTCGGGGCGATGAAGCCGGCCATGGCGATGATCGGGTCGAGCAGATGGCCGGCGGCCTCGCGTATCCATTGCGACAGCGACGACGAGGAGAACTCCTCGCCCCTGAGCAGGCGCGCGAAGTCCAAGTCTCCGATGCGTGAGCGCAGGGAATCGAAACCGACGACGGTATTGAGCTGGACATTGTCGGGCCCGGTCAGCATTTCGCCGATGCTGCCCGCCCGCCCATGCACGCCGGAATAGGGTATGCCTCGGATGAGGAAACCCGCCTGAACGTCATCGTCGATGATGATCATCGCGAGCCCGCCCTCCGGCATGGCGCTGCCGATCGTGCGCTCGGCAAGCAGGCTCGCCGTGCATTCGTTTTCGACATAGGTGCGTGCGATCGTCGACATCGCAGCAAGCTGTTCGCTGCGGGCATCGCTCCAATCGTTGGCGGCGATCCCGAGCCCGACAATCGGCAATGTCGCATGCCGATCGACCATGTCCCTGACTGCCGCATGCACCGCGCCGACCCCGTCTTCCGGCTCCACGTCGAAATAGACCCGGTCATGCACTTGGCCGCTCAAATCGATCAGCACGATCTCGCCGCGCGTCCGTCGAAGCTTGACGCCGATCGAAAACGCGCCCTCCGGCCGCAGCGCGAATTCCGTGGCCGTCGCCCCGCCGCCGAGCCCGGTGCGCCGGTTCGATGTCACGAGCTTCTCGTCGGCAAGCCGACGCAAGATATTGGTGATGCCAGGCCCGGTCAGCCCGCTATGCCGCCCAAGCTCGGTGCGCGTCAGCGGCCCGTGCCGGCGGATTGCTTCCAGAATGACGCGGATATTCCGGTCGGCGATCTCACCCGATCTCAAGCCCACCGTTTTGGCGCGGGGAGCGCCCAACTCTTGAGTGTGAAGCCGACGCGGCCCCGACCGAAGATACCGCATGACCGTCTTTCTTGAGAGCACTTCGACGGTGTGTATCACGCTTATCGGTGTTCGTAACGATTTTCCAATGGTCGTTGTAACGAAGTGCTCCGGCTTTCGAGAACCGCAACGGCGTGCCGATCATCCTCGCTGCGTCTAATATACGCTAATAGCTGCAAGGACGATCGTTGCCGAATCCGTCGCGACAAGCCGGCCTGAGTGCGAAGTCAGCGCTGGAGTATCCAACCGATCCGGTCTGCTCCGGGTCGGTAGAGGTCGTCGTGCAGGACGACGCCGACATGGCAACGGCGATGAGCGTTGCCATCGCTGCGGGCAATTTCCGAATCCGGAGCATCCCTCAACCCTCCCTTCGCTCGCCCAAAGCGAGCGTCTTCAGTGTGATTGCCAAAGCAGATAGATCGATGCTGCGATCGGGAAACTGTCGCCGTCGATCAAGATTGCGTTATCCTTGCGGCTGATGGTCGCCTACTTAGAAGGGAAGGGGTTTTTCGAAGGGCTCGGAGGCTGGAGAGAGCTCCGGGGCTCGTTAGGGAGAAACGACGTGGCACGGGCCGTTGAGAAAATCACGCTCTGTGTTGGACTTGAGATCGTTTTCTATAAACTTATCCGGGCGATCAAAACGTGCTTTGGATCAAGGCAGGAGCTCGATCAAAAATCTCTCGGAGGACATAGCACGCCGCGGATCGCTGACCAGCCTGAATGTTCGCCCGCGGGTGTCGTTTCCATGCTATGATGGGCGTGCAAAGCTCAAGTTCGACGTCTGGAATATGGCAGAGGCCGAACGCTACTTTGCCCCGGCGAAGGGAGTTTGCGCCAGCAGGGGCTCGACCCCCGAAGCGCTGGGTGTGCTGCCTTTTTGATTGATCGAGAGGAGGTTGTTCATGTCCACGGATAGTGTCGACCGCCCGCTGCAGCCGGGAGACCGGGCACCGAATGTTGTACTCGACGGGATCTCGCGCGAAGGTAAGATCGCGATCGATGACTTTCGAGGCCGTAGCCCGCTACTGATCGGTCTATTTCGAGGCCTACACTGTCCATTCTGTCGGCGTCATGTCTCGGCGATGGCGCAGCTCAACCCTGCCCTGAAGGAGAAAGGCATCGAGTGTCTCGCCATCGTCAAGACGCCCGTCGAACGGGCGCGGCTCTACTTCCGTTACCATCCGCTACCGAACCTTATCAGCGCATCCGACCCGCAGGGGGCTTCGCATCGCGCCTTCGGTTTACCCATTCTCGAACTCACGGAGAATGAAACCGAATGGCCGCATAAGCTTGGAATGGACGCGGTCATGACAATGCGGATCGATCTGCCGGGGGAGTTGCCCGTTCCGATGAACCCGGCTGCGGCGGGCGACTTTCTGGAGAAAAAGGACCCGTATGAAATGACGGCGGCCGACCAGCAGATTATCATCGCCGGTCACATGCCGCTTATCGGCGAGTTCCTGCTCGATCGGGAAGGCACTGTGCGCTGGAGTTTCACAGAAGCCGAAGAGGGGGGCCAAAATCTATGCCGGGCGCCGAGTCCCGAAGAATTGATGTCAGCAGCCTCCCAAGTCGCACTTCAATAAGCTGCTGAACAACTCGTCCCACGAGATCGTTGGCAGCCTTAAACCAATCGGCGAACGCGCAGAGCTTCCCGTTGTATACGATGATCAGCAGGTCTGGGCCACCAGCGGACCGTGGCATTGCGAAGCCCGCGACCGGTCGTTACGCAGCCGCACCAAGTCCGTGGCGAGCAACGGTCATCAGAACCAGTAGAATCTAGACCAAAGTCAGCATCGCCTGGAAGGGTCTCAACCAACCGTCAAGGTCAGGGCCTCGGATGGTAACCTCTTTGCAACATCCGCAATGAGGAGGAAGTCGCTCCCTCCCCATTTATCACTGCATCGCCGTGACCTCATTGATGGACTGGATCCGTCACCGCTTTGATGACCTCGGACGCCATCTTGAACTCCTTCTCGCGGCTGGTGATGCCATGGCGTCGCGCGATCCAGTTAAAATCCGTATAGGCAACACGGACCGTTCCATCCTTCGCTTCGTAGACGAGAACTCTGACGGGCCAATCGAGCCCGGCCACTGGATTGGCAGTGATGAACGTCGTTCCGAGCGCCGGATTGCCGAACAGGATCAGCCGCGATGGACGGACCTTGTTGCCAGCCGCGTTGCCGAGCCTTGCTTGATCGATATCATCGAACAGCATTATGCCCTTCTCTGCGACGCTGCCTTTGATCTTTGTGACAGTCTCGTCGACCGAATAGCGACTCTTCAGAACAACGACACCATCCCGGGCACCTGCCTGGACGATAGTGGCTGATGCCGACAGAATTCCTGCCAATGAAAGCGCGGCCATGAACAATAGTCTGATCATTCTTTGCATGTCAGTTACTCCCTTTGGTTGTGTCTGCATTCAAACTCGTCGCCGGCTTCCGCATGGAAGGGGCGACCCCTATTGCGGCTACCACGGAAAGTTGGGATCTATCGGTGCGGGTCGCTTAGCGAACCCGAGAGCAGCATTGCTACCGTCAGAGCTGCAATAAGCACGTAGACGGATGCGTTCCAGCCGACGTGATCGTAGACCTGACCGAGAACCACACTGCCGGCCATGCCTCCGGTATAGTAGGATGCGAGGTAGATGCCGCTCGCTCCAGCCTTGTCGCTCCTGGCATGTTGACCGACGACGCCGGTTGCCATTGCCTGTGCGAGGAAGGTGCCGACCGCCACCAGTGTCAAACCGATCAGGATGACCGGCAAATACGCACTGAGAAGCGCGACGAGTCCGACGATGGCAATCGCAAGCGTCAGCACGATTCCGGTTGCCGGCCCCACAGCGCTTGCGAGCCTGCCGGCGAAAGGCGTGGTGAAGATCGACGGAAGGAAGACGAGATAGACAAGGCCGAGCGCCATCGGGCGTACCCCGAGCGTGACAATCCGAAAGTTGACATAGGTGTAGGTGCCGATGAACACGAAGAGGATGAGGAAGCCGATAGCGAAGACGCGTCGCAGCTCCGGATCGGCAAGATGTCCGCCCCAGACGCGCATGGTGAGGTTCCCGCGATCATCGCTCCGCATCATGCTAGTCGTCCTTTTGAGCGTGAACCAAACCAGGGCGGCGCCGAGGAGGTTGAGGGCGGCAAACACCAGAAAATTTATCGAGAGGCCGCCAATGCCTGCGACGGCAGCGGACAGCATGCGGCCGAAGAGGTTGCTGGCAACATTGCCGGTGACATAGGCGGCTAGGGCCGTGGAGGCCTTTCCGGCGGAGAAATGCTCCGACAGATAGGCGACCGTCAGCGTGAAGGCCGTCGACATGCAAAGCCCCTGAAGCACTCGCAGCGCGGCAAAGATGATGATGTTATCGGTAAATGCCAGAAGCGTCGTTGGCACAGACAGGATCGCGAGGCTCACCCAGATGCCGTTGCGCCGGTCCAGGCCACTGCCGAAGAAGGCAACAAGCAGACCGGCGAGTGCCATACCGAGGGTGCTGGCATTGACGGCGAAACCCATCGTGGCACGGCTGACCTGAAATCTCTCGACCAGAGAAGGCAATACGGCTTGCGCCGCAAACAGGTCGACCAAGGTCAAAAAGGCGATGAGTGCGATCAGTCCAAAGCGCCAACTGTCGGCGTGAATGGTCCGGCGCTCTTGAACGGATGCCGTGAGCGGCTGTTCGATGTCGGTCATGCTTGTTCCTCCGGGGATGCACGGCGTTTCCCTGCCGGTGCGAGGGAAACGCCGGCGAGCGATGGGTCTGCTTCAGATCAAAGGGCAACCGTTACATCGCTGCGTCATCGGTGTGCATTTCCGGGCTCAGTATGTCGGAGGAATAGAGCACGGCCGAAGCCTTGCCATTGTTCTTCCACCAATGGGAGAGATGTCCAAACTCGGCCGTCACCTCGCCCTTCTTGTGCAGGATCGGCACCTTGCAGGTGCTGCTGTATTCCGTGATCGAGCCGGAGATGATCAGGATATTGGCCGGGCGCATCTCGTGCGAATGCCAGGGAACGATGCCGCCCGGCTGCACGACGAGCTTGCGCATGCGCAGCATGCTGCCCTTCCAGGCTTCGCCCTTGGACGAGAGATTGATTGTCTTGACGACGCTGTCGGAGACGCCCTTCGGCATCATCGGGCCAGGCTTCATGCCATCCTCAGTGACCTGATCAGCCGGGCATTCGCCCGCCATGGCGGACGCGGCGGGCAGGCCGGCGCCGAGGACCACTGCAGCGAATGCGAGAGCGGCGAGGGACATGCGGTCGGTTTTCAATACGGGCTTCATCAGCGGTTTCTCCTTGTTGGAGCCCGGCGGGGACGGTGCCGAGCATGTTCGAAGATTGGCGGAGCGCCGATCGAAAGAGAAATGCCAGATGCTTTTGATTTCGATAGCCGCAAGCTATTGTCAGCCGCAGGGGAAACACCGAATGCCCGGCAGCTTGCCAGGCTGTGCTCCCGTGGTTGTTACGATACTGCCTTTAATGCGAACGGCCCGACGCTTTCGCCCAGCCGTATGATTTCACGGCGCCGACAAAGACCGAAACCGCCGGGGAGAAGCGTCGGCCCGCCACCGTCACAAGGCAGACCTCGCGCGAGACTTCTGGGTCCGCGACAGGTCGCACCTGCAATCCTGGGATAACGGCGCTGTATTCGGGAATGAAACAGATACCAAGGCCACCGGCGACCAGGTTCTGGATCCAGTCCTCGCGCTCGCTGGAATAGGAGACGAGGGTCTTCACGCCTTGTGCGTCGCAGAGATCCGTGAGGTAATCCCAGTATTCGCAATTGACGCGACGCAGGTAGATCTCACCGTCGATCGCCGCGATGGGAATGGCATCGTATTCGCCGAGTCGATGGCCCGCGGGGAAAGCGAGCATGAACCTTTCGCGAAAGAGCGAGGTCACGTCGAAGCGTTCCGGAAAGCTCGTTGCCGTCGACATGAGCGCCACATCGATTTCGCCAGTCTCGAGCAGATCGGACAATCGGGCGGGCACGCCCTCGATCAGTTGCAGCTGGATTCCCTTGTGGCGCATATTGAATTCGGTGAGCAGACCGGTGAACCGGCGCGGTCCGATCGTGCACATGATGCCGACCTTGAGATGCGCTTCGCTGAGACAAAGAAATCGCGATGCCTCAGTACGCACACCCATCAACTCGTCCTGGATCTGCTGGAATCGTGGGCGAAGAAGATTGCCGAGATCTGTTATGTGCGTGAGATTGCGCTCCCGGCGGAAGAGCAGTCCGCCCACCTCATCCTCCAGCTGCTGGATGGCGCGACTGAGAGCTGGCTGAGTAACATTGCACTTTTCGGCCGCGCGCGTGAAGTTTCGCGTTTCACACACCGCCAGGAAATACCTTATATGGTGAATATCCATCGCCGCCCCTCGGCATGAATTCTATTTGCAATACCCTCAATATTCTCCGCGGGCGGCATTCTCCTCCAATGCCATGGATTTATCAATTCCATACCAGACTGGCATTTCTAAAGCGAAGCCCGGTCGATCATTGTGATTGTAAGACGCCAGACGGCGTCGTCGATCGTAGTGGAGAGCGGATATGCTGAACGCCTTTGATCCCGTAACTGATACTCTCGTCGGCCGCAGGCCCTTGGAAGGGCGTAGCGCCATAGTCACTGGCTCGACCAGCGGCATCGGCCTTGGCATTGCACATGCGCTTGCAAGGGCAGGGGCCGCCGTGATGTTGAACGGCTTCGGCGATCCTGCCGAGATCGAGATGCTGCGCGACGGCATTGCCACCGATAACGATGTCGACGTTGCCTACGACGCCGCTGACATGTCGAAGCCGGAAGCGATCCGCATGATGGTCGAGAGGGCGGTCGCCCGTTTTGGGCAGGTGGACATCGTCGTCAACAATGCCGGTATCCAGCATGTTTCGCCGCTCGGAAAGTTTCCGCCTGAAAAGTGGGACGCCATACTTGCTATCAATCTTTCCTCAGCCTTCCATCTCGTTCAGGCGACGTTCGACAGCATGTGCGCCAACCGCTATGGCCGGATCGTGAACGTCGCCTCCGCCCACGGATTGGTCGCGTCCCCCTTCAAATCAGCCTATGTGGCGGCCAAACACGGTATTGTCGGCTTCACCAAAACGATCGCGCTCGAAGGCGCGGAATACGGGGTGACGTCCAACGCGATCTGCCCCGGTTACGTCTGGACGCCGCTTGTCGAGCACCAGATCGAGGATCAGGCGAAGTCGCACAACATCCCGCGGGACGCGGTGATCCGCGACGTTTTCCTGAAGGACCAGCCGACGAGGCGTTTTGCCACGGTTGAGGAAATGGGCGCGCTTGCCGTCTTTCTCTGCAGCGATCTTGCCGGATCGATTACCGGCACGGCGATCCCTGTCGACGGCGGTTGGACTGCGCACTGATCAATCATTTGAGGCACGGAGGTTGCGATCGTGAACAAACATGTGGGTGCAAAGCTCAAAATGCAGCCCGACTCGTCGCCTGCCGAGCGCGAGCCGCGGACGATCAATCTTGCGCTGCAGGGCGGCGGGGCGCACGGCGCCTTTACGTGGGGAGTGCTCGATCGGTTGCTGGACGAGCCGAGCCTGTCATTCGAAGGCATTGTGGCAACCAGCGCGGGCGCGATGAATGCTGCGGTCGCAGCCTATGGCCTGGCTGAGGGCGGGCGGAGCGGAGCACAGACGGCGCTTGCCAATTTCTGGCGCCGTGTCAGCCACGCAGCTGCATCCGGACCTTTGCAGCCAACCTTGCTCGACCGCATTACAGGCTCGAAATCGCTGGAATTCTCGCCGGCGTTCATCATGTTCGACCTGGTGACACGGCTTATGTCGCCGTACCAGTTCAACCCCTTCAATTTCAATCCGCTGCGCCAGGTGCTGGAACAGTCGATCGACCTGGAGGCAATCCGCATGGCACGCTGCCCTGTCAAGCTCAACATCTGTGCTACTAACGTGCGGACTGGCAAGGTGAAGGTGTTCGGCAACGACGAGCTCTCGATCGATGCCATCATGGCATCTGCCTGCCTGCCCTTCCTGTTCCAAGCCGTGGAAATCGGAGGGGAAGCCTATTGGGACGGTGGCTATATGGGCAATCCCGCAATCTTCCCGCTGATTTATGGCTGCGACACGCCCGATGTACTCGTCGTTCACATAAATCCGATAGAACGACCGGAACTGCCGCGTACGGCTGGAGAAATCCTCAACCGTATCAATGAGATCAGTTTCAACTCGTCGTTGCTGAGGGAAATGCGTGCGGTGGCCTTCGTCACACAGCTGATCGACACGGCAGCGTCGCCGCCTTCCAATCTCAAGCGCATTTTCGTGCACGGTATCTCAGACGACGAAGCGATGAAAAACCTCAGCGTCGCGAGCAAGCTGAACGCCGACTGGGGGGCGCTCATGGACCTGAGGGATCGCGGCCGCCAATGCGCCGATCTCTGGCTGCAGGCCAATTACCAGGAGATCGGCAAACGATCGACCGTAGACGTCCGCGAACGTTATCTCTGATCCTCAGCCATTTCGGCAGGCCCACCTCCCGCGCGCCGAAACCTGAGCCCCCGTCCACCACTCCGGCGGGGGCTTTTTTTGTCTGCAAGATTGCCCGTCGACACATAGAGACGGCGTATCGAAATCATGCAGAGACAGCATTTCAGGTGACGGCTGACTTCTGGGAAGGTGAAGACAGGCAAGCCGATGGCGGTTTGACCTCACGAAACCCAGGAGATTTCTCATGAATACCACTCGTCTTCTCATCAGTTCGGCCCTTGCCGCCGCAGCCTCCGTGGCTGCGGGCAGCGCCTTTGCCGGCCCGGCTGCCAAGCCGGATTTCTCGTTCGAAAAGTGCTTCGGCGTCGTGAAGGCCGGCCTGAACGACTGCCAGACGGCCAGCCATTCCTGCGCCGGTACGGCCACCGCCGACAACGCCAAGGATTCATGGATCTACGTGCCGGCCGGCACGTGCACCAAGATCACCGGCGGAAGCAACGAACCCAAGGCCTGACCTTTCCACCACTTCAATCAAAGGAGTAATCGATGTCCAAGATATTTCCGAGCAATCCGGTGCCAACCGCCGCGGGCATCGGTCTTCGCTCCCAGCATATCGGCGAAATGCTGTCTCGCCGCCCCGCGGCGGGATGGCTTGAAGTCCATGCGGAGAACTACATGGGCGGCTCGGCGGCCGTCGAGGCGCTGGAGCGGCTGCGGGAAAGCTATCCCCTGTCCGTCCATGGCGTCGGTCTCTCGCTCGGGAGCAGTTCCGGTCTCGATCGCGACCATCTGGAGCGCATGCGCAAGCTCTGCCTGCGTTTCCAGCCAGGCCTGGTCTCCGAGCATCTCGCCTGGAGCGCCGCCGACGGCGCCTATCTGAATGATCTCCTGCCGCTGCGTTATGACGCAGAGGCCCTCGCCATCGTGACCGCCAACGTCTCGCGGCTGCAGGATACGCTCCAGCGGCGCGTCTACATCGAAAACCTCTCTGCTTATGTCGCCTTCGAGGACTCGACAATGACCGAGGCGGAATTCCTGGTCGAGCTCGTGCGCCTCACCGGCTGCGGGCTGCTTCTCGATATCAACAATGTGCATGTCTCGGCCTGCAATCTCGGCTTCGATTCCAAAGCCTTCATCGACCAGCTTCCCGCGTGCGCCATCGGGGAGATCCATCTTGCCGGGCACGCGATCAACGAGGTGGAAGGCGATATCGTATTGATCGACGACCACGGTTCGCGCGTTCCGGCGGCTGTCTGGTCGCTCTATGCTCATGCGATCCGCAAGATCGGCCCGCGTCCGACGCTCATCGAATGGGATACGGATGTGCCCGCTCTCGACGTGCTCCTCGGTGAAGCCATGTGGGCCGACATGCTGGCGCAGTCGATCGCCTTCGAAGACCGCATGCTGGCTGAAAGGCCGACACCACAGTCGACCCGGTTCGAGGGTATGATCCTGCCATTGCGGGCCGACAACCGGACGGGCCCGATGCCGGCGCTCGCCGCGCTTGCGACGATTAAGCCGTCGGTCTTCGCCAATCATTCGGGCGCAAGGAGGGTTGGCCATGCTCTCTAACTGCGCGCTGCAATCGCGGGTCGCCCAAGCCATCCTCGGTGAAGATGGCCGCGATCTTGCGCCGGTGCTGGCGAAAGGTGCTTTCGACCCGCTGCGTCGGTTCAACATTTACCGCAACAACACCTTCGCCTCGCTGACAGCGACCTTGATCGCGGTTTTTCCGGTTACGGTTCAGCTTCTGGGCGAAAACTACTTTCGTCATGTCGCCGGCGCCTTCATTCGGAATAATCCGCCGCAGGAAGCGCAGCTTGTTCGCTATGGCACGAGTTTCCCTCGCTTCCTGGCCGACTTCGATGGCATCCGCACCATGCCCTTCATTGCCGAAACGGCGCGGCTGGAATGGATGATTGCCGAGGCGCTGGATGCGCCGGCGCTGCAGGGCTGTCGCTTGGAGCAGCTGGCGGACGGTGAAGCCGACACCTCACCCGAGATCGTTCTTCAGCCCTCGCTGCGCCTGCTGGTGTGTCGTTGGCCGGCGCTGGACATATGGGAGGCGCATCAAGCCGGCGGAAACATCGAAGCATTGGCGAGTCTCAGCCGCCGACCGGAGCGGATCGCGCTCTGGCGCGGCCAAGATAGCATGCGATTTCTGCGCCTCGATGCCAGCCATTTCGCCTTCCTTCATGCCCTGAAAAGGCGCGCCAGCCTGGAGGCTGCGGTCAGCCGCTTGCTTGCCCGCACTCCCGGCTTCGATCTCGAGGGTGCCTTTGGCGGCCTTTTCGCCTTTGGCCTCGTCGCTCGCATTCGCCACATCAAGCCCGCAACCAAGTGAACAGGATGGAAGTCATGACTATGATGTCCCCTTCTTCGACGCGACACAGAGGCGGTATTATCGGTCTCTATGTCGCCGCTATCGAGAGCCTCAACAGCCTGCCCTTGTCGCTCGTCCAGCTCGTTGCCCGTCTGGCGGTCGCCCACGTCTTCTGGCAGTCGTCGCAGAGCAAGCTTGCCTCCTGGCCGGCGACAGTTCAGCTGTTTACGCTCGAATACCAGCTGCCCGTCATCGATCCCGGCGTGGCCGCCGTGCTTGCGACGACGGCTGAAGTCACTGGCTCGATCCTGATTTTTCTAGGCCTATTCTCTCGTCCCGCCGCTCTTTTGCTGCTTTGCGTCATCGCGACGATCCAGCTCTTTGTCTACCCGCAGAACTGGCCGGACCATTTGCTCTGGACGGCGCCGTTGCTGTTCATCCTGACGCGCGGGGCAGGCGCCGTTTCGCTCGATTATCTGGCAGCGCGCCTGTTTCCGAGGGGGCGCTGAGCCATGCGCGCAGTTGTCGAAGAGACAAGTGGCGGCTCGCCACTCATGAGCCCAGAGGCACGTCAGGCGGCGGGTCACCGCCCGAGGGTCGTCATCCTCGGAGCCGGATTTGGTGGGCTTGCCGCCGCCAAGGGTCTTCGGCATGCGGACGTGGATGTGACGGTCGTCGATCGGCGCAACTATCATCTTTTTCAGCCGCTGCTTTATCAGGTCGCGACGGCCGCGCTTTCGCCCGCCCAGATCGCCATGCCGATCCGCCGCATTCTCTCTCGGCAATCCAACGTCACTGTGCTGATGGAGCGTGTCGAGGGGATCGACAAGAAGAACCGCTTCGTTCAGACCACAAATAGTCGCATCGCCTACGACTATCTGGTCGTCGCCACCGGTGCAAGGCACGCATATCTCGGAAAGGATGAATGGGCGGAGACCGCGCCCGGGTTGAAAACAATCGCCGATGCGACCGAAATCCGCGCCCGGATCTGTCGGCCTTCGAACGTGCCGAGGCAGCCGAGGACGAAGCCGAGCGGCGGCGGTTTCTCACCTTCGTCGTTGTTGGCGGCGGCCCGACAGGCGTTGAACTGGCTGGAGCAATCGCCGAGCTGGCAAGAAAGGCTATCGTCCGTGACTTCAGGCGCATTGATCCGTCCTCGGCTCGCGTGGTGCTGGTCGAAGCCGGCAATATCGTTCTGCCGACCATGCCGGCGAAATTGTCGGGAGAAGCCCGGCGACACCTGGAGATGCTCGGCGTCGAGGTGTCCCTGGGGGAAGCTGTAACGCGATGCGACGCTGAAGGCGTAGCACTTGCCGGCGGCCGGCAAATCCGATCATCCTGCGTGCTGTGGGCGGCCGGTGTCATGGCCTCCAGAGCGGCCAAATGGCTCGGCGTGCCCGCTGATCGCGCCGGCCGCGTCCACGTCGACCTGAACCTCAACCCGCCGGGCAATGACGAGATCTTCGTGATAGGCGACACGGCGGCGGTCGCGGACAGGAGCGGCAGGCCGGTTCCCGGAGTGGCACCGGCCGCCAAGCAGATGGGCGAACACGCGGCTCGCGCCATTCTCGCCAGTCTCGGTGCCCGGGCCTTTGGCCCGTTCGGCTATCGCGATTTTGGAAATCTGGCAACCATCGGGCGCAATGCGGCGGTGGCCGACTTTCGCCGCATCCGCCTTTCAGGATTTTCCGCCTGGCTGGTCTGGAACATCGCCCATCTCTGGTTTCTCGTGGGCTTCCGCAATCGCGTCGTGGTGTTTGCGGACTGGGCGCTGGCTTATGTCCGGTATGACCGCGCCGCCCGTCTGATTACCGACCGCCATGAACGCTAGAACATTCCCACGCATAAAGATGGGACGTGCGGTCACTGCACTGCTGCTGCTTGCTGTGTTGTCGACGGCGGCGCTCGTGCACCTGGTCTGGTATCGTACCGCAAGCCGGAACATTGAAACGGTTGTTGCGAGCCTTGATGCTCAGAGCACCGCTGCGGTCCGCAACGAGCTTTCTTCTAATCTGGCGCTGGTTTCGAGCAGCGCGGAGATCGTCAGATCGGTCTTTTTCCAGGGAGCGATCAGGCCGGACGACGAGGTGAAGCGTGAATTCCTTTTCCTGTCGTTGCTGCGTGAACAGCCGGCGATTGCCTGGATCGGTTTCGGCTTTCCGGACGGCCAATTCTTTGGGGCGCACGCGCTGCCCGATGGCCAAATCGAAATGGTGGAGATCGGCCACGCACCTCTCGGCAAGCCGCGTCCGCTGCGCCGCGATCTCTATAAGCCAATTCCGGGCGATATCTTTTTCGAAAATCGGCTAAAGGCCGAGAGTGTCTACGTTCCGGAGGGCTCGCCATGGTACAGACTTGGCCGGACCAGTGCAGAACCGGCCTGGAGTCTCGTCAATATTCTTCCGAACGGATTCGAACCGGCGATCGTCGTCTCGAAGAAAGTCGAGGTGTTCGGCCATTTCGAAGGTGTGGTGATGGTGGCGGTCAGCCTGCATCGGTTGTCGGCCATACTTGGCGGGCTCAAGATGCCGGAAGGCAGCAAGGCCTTTGTGCTAGCGCGGGATAATGCGGTACTGGCGACATCCGAGCCGTCAGACGGTATGGTCGCTGCTCATCTCAAGGATTTTGCCGCGTCCGACGCTCTGGCCGCGGCAGTCGCCATGGCTGCCAGCCCCGAAAAGCCCGACGGTTCCCGGACGCTGGTGGCGAGCAAGGCGCTCGGCCCAATCTTCGTGTCATCTGGCAAGTTGCCGTTCGAAGACTGGCGTCTGGTCACCGCCATACCGCGGGCGACTTTTGCCCGTGACATCGACGCCAATACCGAGCGACTGATCTTCATCATCGGGGGCATTGCTGTGCTGGCCGCTGTGACGGCGATCCTGTTTGCCAGAATTCTCTTCGCTCGGCCACTGTCGCGCCTTGCCGAGCAGCTGCATATGATCGAGAGGTTCGAACTCGACGCCGTGGAACATCGCCCTGCGCTGTTGACTGAACTCGATCATTTCTCCTCCGCCCTGAAGCGCATGTCGAGCGGCCTTGCCGCGTTCGCGCGCTTCATGCCCGTCGAGGTCGTTCGTCCCCTTGTCGATGGCGGTCTTAAGCCTCGTCCCGGCGGCGAGCTCAGGGACATAACGGTGTTGTTTGCGGATTTGCCAGGCTTTACGGAACTCACGGAAGAGTTAGGCGCTGGCGTTGAACCAAGCCTGACGCGGTTTCTGACCCTGTCGATCGCCGCTATTCATGCCGAAGGCGGCACAGTCGACAAATTCATCGGCGATGCGGTGATGGCGATCTGGAATGCCCCCGGCAATGTGCCGGATCACGCATTGCGCGCGTGCCGCGCCGCAGCGGCAATTCGCGATGCGATGCATGCCATGGCGCCGATTGCGCCCAAGCATGATGAGATTCGGGTGCGTATCGGCATCAACACCGGCGTGGCCCTTGTCGGCAATATTGGCTCGACTGAACGCCTCAGCTATACGGCGATCGGCGACGTCGTCAATCTCGCGAGCCGGCTCGTTGGCGTGGCCAAGGACAAAGGCGTGGAAATTGCACTAAGCGACGAAACGCTTCGAAAGACCCGAGACCTTATTCAGACAAGGCCGCTTGGCTGCGTCGGCATACGGGGAAGGATCGCGCCGGTCCGTGTGCACACGATCGATCCGGCTGATATGGCGGACTGAAGGAGCATGACGATGCTGCTGCTCACAACGCTGATCTGGTTGCAAACCAAGCACTTCATGGCTGACTATGTCCTGCAGCCCGAATGGATGATTGCCGGCAAAGGGAACTTCAAGAAGCCGGGCGCTTATGTCCACGCTGGCATCCACGCCGTCGCCACCGCGCCGATCCTCTTGGTTGCAGTCACGGATCCGACGTGGATTTTCGCCATTGCCTCGGGCGAGTTTCTGATCCATTTCCTTATCGACCACTTGAAGGCCATCCACGGTCAACGTCAGCCGCACCCGGTCAATACACGTTCATTCTGGATACTTCACGGCGCCGACCAGCTCGCTCATCATCTGACCTATTCGGCAATATTGGCGATCGTGGCCTGGGATGCCGACTTTATTCCATGAAGCAGACCTTCGAAATCGAACGGATGACGTCTTCGGAAGGAAACTGCTATTCCGCGCGATAACGACGGTGAGCGCTCTCCGAGCAGGTCGGAATTCCGGGGAGCGGAACCGGACACGATGCGATCGTCAGTCTCAATGCCGTTGCAGGCGATATAAAGCGACAAACTGACGCTCTACTTTTCGACCGCCTGGGAGCTCGCCATGAGCCGATCAAGGCGCAACCTCCACCGGCTGCGGCAATGCCGCAGCCATCAGGCTTTGATTATTCCTTCGGCGGCCCGCCCCGCCGCTCCAGCGCCGTCTTGCGGATGGTCTCCGCGATCTCCGGACTACTGCTCGACAATATCTGGAAATCCACGGCGTAGAGCGACAGCAGCGATACCTCGGTTGCTGCGCTGACCGTCGCTGAGCGAGGTTCGCCACTGATCAACGCCATCTCGCCAAAGAAGTTTCCGGTACCAAGTTCCACGGGATGGTCGGGTGTCGCCACGGTGACCCGCCCCTCGACGATGAAGAACATCTGATCGCCAACATCGCCCTTGCGGCAGATCACGGCACCTGCGGGGACAATGCGCGGTCGCAGCGCCCGGACGATCTCGATCAGTGCAGCGGAACCAAGCTTCTGGAACAGGGGTACGGCAGCGACCAATTGCCAGTTGCGAACGAAGTCTTGGCGGCGAACCTCTTCGTAGAAGCCGGTGGCGAGGATGCCGGCCCAAAGTGCAAAAATACCGATCCCGCTCATCATCACCAATCCGGCCAGAACTCGGCCGGCAAGGGTCTGCGGGATCTCGTCACCGTAGCCCGTCGTCGACAGCGTCACGACCGCCCACCACATCGCCTGCGGAATGCTGCCGAACTTATCGGGTTGGACATCTCGCTCGATGATATAACCAGCCAATGCAGCGCCAAAAAGAACGATGCCGAACACCGATGTCACGCCAAGCAGATTGCGCGATTCATTCGCGACCACCTTTGCCAGCAGCCTGAAGAAGGTCGAGTCGCGCAACGGCTTGAGAAGCCAAATGGCGCAATAGAGGTTTCGATCACGGGACCCAACGAACAAGAATGCAGCAGCCGGAACCAGCACCGCGAGCAAATCGATCACGAGGGCCGGCATCCCGCCCGACCAGCGGTGTCGCCGTGAAAGCAATGTCCCGCTCAACTGGAGGACATAGGCCAGCCAAATTGCCGCAAGTAGCAGCTCAAAGACAAACCTCTCCTGTCCAGTAAGGCCCTGCGTCGTCAGTGCGGCAACGACGAAGAGACCGATTGTAGCGAACAGCGCGTTGAGCGGAGTCGAGATCTTCGAGAACGGCACTGCCGACATTACATACTCCCAACCGCCCGGCATTCGTCGACAATAGATACCTTCGGGCAACAGGCAAGGAAACGAGGGACTGATGCAATGTGTCTTCGCACCAAAGAATTTGGCTTTCAAGCGCTGCGGAGCGTGGAATCAAAGGTGATGTTATTTCTAAGGCGGCCGCTCCAAGGGCGACCACGATAGTCAGCAGATAGCTGAACTTTCCGGCGGCACTTCCTGACCAAATGCGGATAAGTTCCTTAAATCACAGATATTCCGCACGAGGGAAATCGCTTGGTCGATCGTTCAGATCTCTCAAGGCGAGAGACCAGAGAATCCGAAAAGTCGGACTATCTTGGTGTTTAGTTGCGGGGATGGGCGGGCTTATGCAATGAAGCGCCTGCCTTTTCCGCTGCCGCTTGCAGACGCTTGTCCTTGGTCCATAATGCCGCTCGCCGATCAAGCAGTATCGAGGCGAGTAAGTGGGCATCGGTATAGCCGATGCGCATACTGAAGATGCCGTGACGGTCGATCATTGTCATCACTTCGTCGTGCGTTGCGACGAACGCTTGGCGCTGGGCTGCCAGAAATGTAATCACACGCTCGCGATCTCGGAGGCTGCCAAGTGCCAGTTCGCCGACCACAGCCGGATGGCAGAGTAGACGATCGTGCTCAATGATCGTCCGAAGCTCGGCATCAACTTGGCGAAAATGATCGATCCATATAGAAGTGTCTGCCAGTATCACTTGGCCGCCGCGCTCCGGCGACGTGGAGCTGCCTCCGCATCGGGCATAGTTCCACCGAGCGCGATCAGGCGTTTTCCGGACTCTACTCGGACAAGCGTCTCCAACGCCTGGCGGACGAGAGCCGCGGTTTCTTTTGTGCCGGTCAGGGACCTGGCTCTTTCCATAAGAGTGTCATCGAGATTGATTGTCGATCGCATCGTTAATTATCCTTGTCCTGATGTTTTAAATAGCACCATTAGGTGAAAATCTACGCCTAGGTCCGACGGAGCGTGATAGTTTTTATCTCAACAGGATCGTTGCCATTCCGGCCATCGGCGCCCTGTGCGTTCGCCTTGTACAGCTTTAGTCCGTAGGTGATAGCGCCGAAGAGTTCTCCTATGTCTCCGTAGACATTCAGATGACGGCGTGTCTGAAGGTGGCAGCTTTCTGCCAGCGACAGGAGCTCCTCAAAATACGGAATCAAGGATGTGTCTGAATTCGTATTTGGCGCGCCAGTCATGAAATCGAAGCTGTTCTTCCACATCGGTGCAGGAAACCCATTCGCCGTCGTCATAGAAGGCTCGATCCCAGACATCAGCATCCATACCTCACGGAGTTCCAATTTTGCACCGCCGCCATCGCGGTCTTTCGCACAGAAACGCCATGCCAAGGCTCCTGGTGGAGGCCGACGGTGGGCGTTTCGCAAGCCGGGGGCGCCGCAGAGGGAGAGGAGGGAGGGGGATTTTCCGGCGGGTTTGGAAGGCTGGAGAAAGTTCCGGCCGGCTCGTCACGGAGAAACGATATGGCACAGGCCAATGAGAAAATCACATTGAACGTTGGACGCGACATCCCTTTCAATAAACTGATCCTGAGCGAGCAGAACGTGCGTCGGGTAAAGGCAGGCGTCTCGATCGAAGATCTCGCAGAGGACATAGCCCGCCGCGGATTGCTGACCAGCCTGAATGTTCGCGCTCAAGTCGATGATGACGGCAACGAGACCGGCTTTTATCGCATCCCGGCTGGCGGCCGGCGCTACCGTGCGCTTGAACTGCTCGTGTCACGCAAACGGCTCGCAAAGACCGCGGGCATTCCTTGCATCGTCAGCAGCGGCGAAACCCCCGAAGCTGAGGATTCTCTTGCCGAAAATGTCCAGCGCGTCGATCTTCATCCCCTTGACCAATACCGCGCTTTCCAGACACTGCGTGAGCAGGGCATCGGCGAAGAGGAAATCGCCGCCCGCTTCTTTGTCTCGGCAGCGACGGTTCGGCAACGGCTGCGTCTGGCTTCGGTCTCGCCGCGACTGCTCGAACTCTACGCTACCGAGGACATCAAGCTTGAACAGCTCATGGCCTTTTCCATCGGCAACGACCATGTCCGGCAGGAGCAGGTCTGGGACACGATCTCGCGCCAGCAGCTTCGCGAACCCTATTATATCCGCAGGCTTCTGACGGAAACGACGGTCCGCGCGAGCGATCGCCGCTCCGTGTATGTTGGGATCGATGCCTACCAAGACGCCGGCGGTGTTGTCATGCGCGACCTGTTCGAGCAGGACAACGGCGGATGGCTTCAGGATCCGGCCCTGCTCGAGCAATTGGCACTGGAGAAATTGACGGCAGACGCCGAGGCGCTCAAAGCTGCGGAAGGCTGGAAGTGGGTCGAAGCGGCCTTCGACTTTCCTTACGGTCATACAGCAGGGCTCCGTCGCTTCTATGGCCATCAGGTCGAAATGACCGAAGAAGAGATTGCTCGCTACGGAGTGCTCAAGGCCGAATACGACGAACTTGACGCAACCTATGCCAAGGCCGAGGAGCCGTGCGAGGAGACCGAACATCGGCTGGAGGAACTTGGGAGCGAACTCGATCGGTTCAACGAACGGCCATATGTCTTCGATCCCCAGCACGTCGCCCGCGGGGGCGTGTTCATCTCGCTCGGCGCTGGCGGCGAACTGAAGATCGAGCGCGGCTTTGTCCGGCCGGAGGACGAACCGCAGCCGGAGACAATGGGAGCCGAAGCGGAGATCTCCAGGAGCGACTTCGCCCACGACGTGAGCGGAGCGTCGTCCACCGGCGGGGTATCGATCGGCGGCCGGGTTGTGGATGATCAGGCAGAGGAGGAAGACGATGTCATCCGCCCCTTGTCCGACCGCTTGGTTGTCGATCTGACGGCGACCCGCACGGTGGCACTGCGCAATGCGCTCGCCAACAACCCAGCTGTGGCCTTCATTGCCGTGCTGCACGCCTTTGTCCTGAAAACCTTCTACTTCTACGGGGCGGACACGTGCCTGGAACTGACGCTGCAAAGTGCAGGCTTCAGCCAAACCGAAGGGCTCTCCGATACCGTCTGGGTAAAGGAGATCGATCAGCGACAGGAAGCATGGGGCCAGGACCTTCCGAAGTTACCCGAGGAACTCTGGGACTTCCTGGTCGCGCTCGATGAGGTGAGCCGGCTGGCATTGTTTGCCCATTGCGCATCCCTTTCGCTGAATGCCGTGATCGAGCCATGGAACAAGCGCACCCGCGCGATCGCTCATGCCGACCAGCTTGCCCGTGCAGTCGGCTTCGACATGGCCGATGCCGGCTGGGCGCCGACGGTCGGGGCCTATCTTGGAAGGGTCACCAAGGCGCAGATCCTGCAGGCTGTGCGGGAGGCGAAGGGCGAGCAGTCGGCTCACCTGATCGACCATTTGAAAAAAGTCGATATGGCGCGCGAAGCCGAGCGCCTGCTCGATGGCAGCGGCTGGCTTCCCGAGCCCCTGAGAATGGCGATTGAAGAGGCATCGGCACATAGCTCCGGAACAGCAGTCGGTGATGTCGTCCACCGCACCGGCGACGATGCTCAGCTCGAAGCCGAGGCTTCAGATCTTCCGGCTTTCCTCAGTGACGAGGTGAACGCCGAGCAAGCGATGGCAGAGCCGGATGACGCCTTTCGGGACGAGCAGAAGCATCTCGACGCGGCCGAGTAGGCTTTAACCCAACCGGATCAGGTCCGGCCGGTATGCCGGGCCTTCAATTCCGATCCACTCGCACGGTCCCGCTCCGACAGGAGGCCGGACCGCTTTCGTTTCAAGGAGCTTATGTCATGGACACCATCACTTCCACCTCGCAACCAGTATCCTCCGGCTTCAAGGTCGACATCTCGCGCGGTGAGCGCAATGGCCGCGTCTCGTCCGAATGGTTCTCCCGACCTGATGATGAGCGCTATCTTTCGCTCGGCGAACTCTACGGTGCAGTCAGGTCCCGTGCGGAGCGCGCCCACGCCCGAACGGTGGAAAGTTCGTCGATCCGCCTCGAGGCCAGTCGCGACAACTCCGAGCGGCTCGAGCTGATTTTACCCGGCAACCGGCGGCCGGTTGCGCCGACGCATTGGAGCTATGGCCAGCTGTGCACCCTGGTAGGCGCCCCCGCCACCTATATGCGCCAACTTCCCGCGCCGCTTGCCGCGATCAATCTGCAGCATGGCCTGCTCAAAAATCGCGCCGAGCTCGTCAAGACGCTTGAAGTGGTCGACGGCCGCGTCGAGCTGCGGGCGGTGACCGGCCCCGACTACGGCAGGATCTGGGACCACGAGCTCGTTTCCGCCGTGATGAAAATCGCCGGCAATGGAACCGGCGACACGATCTGGAAAGTGCCGGGCCTGCTCGACTGGGCAAGCATGACGCATAATCCCTTCGTCGATATCTCCAAGGATACGACCACACTCTACGCATCCGACCGAGATGTCTTCCTGTTCCTGGTCGACGATACCCATCCGATCGAGGCGGGGCGCCTGCAGAATGGCGAACCTGACCTGTTCTTCCGCGGCTTCTATGCGTGGAATTCGGAGGTGGGGTCGAAAACGCTTGGCATCGCCTCCTTTTACCTGCGCGCCGTTTGCGCCAACCGAAACATCTGGGGCACGGAAAATTTCCAGGAGATCAGCATTCGGCACAGCAAATTTGCCGCCGAGCGCTTCGCCCATGAAGCAGCACCGGCGCTGGCAAGCTTTGCCAATTCCTCACCTGCAGCTTTCGTCGTAGGCATCCAGGCCGCGCGCGAGCGGATCGTCGCCCGCGACGATGAAGATAGACAAACATTCCTGCGCCGGCGCGGCTTCTCGAAAAGCGAAACCGGCAAGATCATCGAGACGGTTCTCTCCGAAGAAGGTCGACCGCCGGAATCGGTCTTCGATTTCGTTCAGGGGATCACCGCCCTGGCACGTGACAAGACCCATCAGGACGTCCGTCTCGAGCTGGAAGGCAATGCGAGGAGGCTACTCGAAAGTGCGGTTTGAGCGCGCCTCGTAAGGTGATGCCGTCGATCGGTCCGAGCCCGCTCGTCGGCATTGTCATTGCCACGAACAGCATCACCCCTTTCCAGGCACCTGCGCGGTGATGACGACAGGGCGCGAGAATACTCTCGGAAAAAAGGAACGCACGGGCGGGGGCAGTCGGTTCCGCCTCCCTGCCGGCCGCTATGCTGAGGCTCCCGCGGCTGCCCTTGTTCCGCCCTTAGCGTGGCGAGAATTCCCGAAATCCCGCCTTCGGCGGCGCTATGCTGATTTCTCCGATACTCTTCATTGTCTGTCTGGAACCCGCCAGGGGCGGGTTGCCCGAGCATCCCTTTACTCCGCGTCAGCAGCAGAACAGGCCGCAATTGATTCGCCATCGCGGTTCTGTTGTTTTCGAAAAAAGTCAGTTTAATCCGATTTCTGGCCGACCCGGAACGAGCTCAGCTTGTTCAATAGATCCTCCGAAATCTCGAACTGCCGCGCCGTTCCCCTGCCCATGGAATTCTTCACCATCGTCTCGCTCAGCATTCCACGCTTTACCAGAAGGTCGACGGTTTCCTTCACGCCAGTTCGGGTCAGTTCGGTGATTTCGATGATGTTTGAGAGGGTTAGCTTCTGGTGCGCTTGGCTCATCGTGTAGAGGATCGTCATCATGCCGACCTGTTTCAGTCGCGCCTGCGGCGTCTCGTCCTCCAGCGGATGATCGAGAATCTCATGGAGGATGAGCCCTGAGAAGGCAAGGTTCTGCCATTGCTGTTTAAGTGCGCTTGTCATGTCATTTAACTGTGTTATATAAGCTAGTATGTCGTTGGGAAGGAAGCCATGCAAGCCTTCCCGAATGCGATGGAGCATCGTCGTATCGAAGGGGCCTGTCCATGAAAAGCCTTCTGCTGAATTCATTGCTTGCGATCTGCTGCACGACGCTATCCTATCTTATTTCCGGCAGTAAATCGCAAGCTGAAGATTGGGGATGCCAGGTTATCCTGTGCCTTTCGAATCCCGGAGGGCCGACGCAATTTGGCGAATGCCGGCCGCCGATCCAAAAATTGTGGCGGGAGCTTGCCAGAGGTCATTCGTTCCCGACCTGCAGCGGCGTCGGTTTTCACAGCTCACGGCCCGGTTATGAACCCTACTATTGCAATGCCGGATACGGTCTGAGGGGAGGAGACGGTTCCCTCGGCGGGCAAGTGACATGCGTGGCGACATCGCCGCAACCGGTGAGCAATGCCCTCTGCTCGAATGATGCTGACAACTTTGGCACCTACTACAATTCGGTACTGTCACCACATTGGCAGCATCAGGATGGGCGCTACCGGTGCATGGGTTACCCGATCATGCGCCCGAATGTGAGGTCGCAGCCTCACTATATCGACGTCACCATCGACGGCGCGACGACGCAGCGGGTGTGGTACTGACCATGGCCGCTGCCTTCATCGATATCGCGCAAGCCTGCGCGCCGATGGTCAAGGTCGAAACGCTGGCAGCCGTCGTCAGCCTTGAGAGCGGCTTTCAGCCTCTTGCCATTCGCATAAACAGCGGCCCGCCACTTGTCGACCGGCCGGCTTCGAAAGCCGAGGCGATCGAGGTGGCCACGTCCCTGATGGCTGATCGCCAGGATATCCAGGTCGGTCTTGGCGGCCTCGGGATCGAGGCGCTTCAGAAACTCGATCTGTCCCTTGCGGACGCCTTCGATCCTTGCCTGAGCCTCAAGGCCACGGCGACGCTTCTCGACCGATACTATCGTAAGGCTCTCCGCGTGGGGGACTATCCGGCTCGAGCCGAGACCGTCATGCTCCGCTCCTATTATGGTCGCGATGATCCGTCGGTCGGCGCAATAGTTCGGTATGACGAGCAGGTGCGTCAGGAAATAAGGCGACTCTCGCCAATGCTGGCTTCGCTCTCCATTGCGGGAACGGACGGTCAGGTCCCGCCAGTCCCATCGCCGCAGGATCAGCCGAGTCAAGCGCCTCTGAAACAAGCCCCACACACCGCCCAGGCCGCTGAAGCCGCGTCATGGGACGTTTATAACTCCCGACGGCAATCGTCGGCTCTCGTTTTCCGCAATGATAGATCGGAGCAAAGCGAATGATCTCGAAACCCCGTCTTCGCCCCCTTGCCACATCCACACTCATGGCGGCCGCGATCGTCGCCTTCATGGTCGAGCCGGCCTTCGCCCAAGCCGCCGGTATTGAAACCGTGCTGCAGAACATTGTCGACATGCTGACAGGCAATATCGCCCGTCTGCTGGCGGTCATCGCCGTCATCATCATCTGCATTTCCTGGATGTTTGGCTACATGGATCTGAGGCGCGCAGGCTTCTGGATTATCGGCATTGGCGGAATTTTCGGAGCGACCGAACTGGTCAACACCATCGTCGGGAGCTGATCGCCGTGATGAACACCCCGCACCTCGAAGACGATACGTTGTTTCTCGCATGCACCCGCCCGGCAATGATCGCCGGCGTGACCATGGAAGCCATGGGCGTCAACATCATGCTGACGACCATTCTTTACATCACCGCAGGATCGACCGCCTATGCGCTCGTTGGCGTCGCCTTTCACGCCCTGTTTCGCGCACTGGTCAAGCACGATCACAATAGGTTCCGGATCCTGATTGCCTGGATCGAGACCCGGGGGCGATCGCGCAATACCGCCTATTGGGGCGGCGCCAGCCTCTCCCCCTTGCCGCTCATCCGCCGTTACGACGAAAGGGATTTCAGCCTTGCCTAGTATTGCGACGCTCCGGTCTCGCGAACTCGGCGCAGAGACCTTCATTCCCTATGTCAGGCATGTCGATGAGGCAACGATCGCGCTCGATTCCAGAGCGCTGATGAGCATGATCGCGCTGGAAGGAGTTTCCTTCGAGACCGCCGATATCCGCGACCTCAACGGCCTGCACCGCAGCCTAAATACGCTTTACCGCAATATCGCCGACGAAAGGTTGGCGCTCTGGACGCATGTCATTCGCCGTCGCGACAACGCCTATCCCGAGGGACGTTTCGCCAACCCCTTCTGCGAAGGCCTCAATGCCAAATATCGCGATCGGATGATCGGTGAAGACCTTTTCCGAAATGACCTCTATCTTGTGCTCGTCTGGCATCCCGGCCGGGATGCTGCCGAAAGGGCAGCCAATCTTCTCTCCCGGCTGCGCAAGGCGCGCCGATCCGGTATCGAACTTGATGAAGATGCCCTGAAGCATTTGCGCGACCGGGTGGCGGATGTGCTGGCCGGCTTGCAGCGCTTCGAGCCACGTCTCCTCACCCTTCGAGAGCAGGGCGGCATCCTGTTCTCCGAACCCAGCGAAGTTCTCCATCAGATCGTCGGAGGGCGGCGTGAACCAGTTCCGCTGACGGAAGGAAGGATTTCTTCGGCGATTTATTCCGATCGGGTCATCTTCGGGCGCGAGACAGTCGAGATCCGTCACGAGGCAGAAAGCCGCTATGCCGGCATGTTCGGATTCAAGGAGTATCCGGCGACCACGCGCAGCGGCATGCTCGACGGCATCCTGACGGCCCCCTTTGAACTCATACTGACGCAGTCCTTCGCGTTCACCTCGAAAGCTGACGCCCGCACGATCATGGGCCGCAAGCAGAACCAGATGGTCAGTGCCGGCGACAAGGCAGCAACCCAGATCGAAGAGCTGGGGGCGGCGATGGACGAGCTCGAATCCAATCGCTTCGTTCTGGGAGAACATCACCTTGCGTTGACGGTCTTCGCCCCCTCGGTCAAGGAGCTGACCGACCACATGGCGAAAGCTCGCGCTTGTCTCACCGGGGGCGGCGCGGTCGTCGCTCGCGAGGACCTGGGGCTCGAGGCTGCCTGGTGGGCGCAGCTGCCTGGGAATTTCCGCTATCGGGCGCGCTCCGGCGCCATCACCTCGCGCAACTTCGCCGCTCTTGCGCCCTATCATTCCTACCCTACCGGTCGCAAGGACGGCAACGAATGGGGACCGGCGGTCGCCATGCTCAAGACCGCATCGGGCTCTCCCTTCTATTTCAATTTCCACCACAGCGATCTGGGCAATACCTTTGTCTGCGGCCCATCAGGCACCGGCAAGACGGTGCTATTGAACTTCATGTTGTCGCAGCTCGAAAAACATGATCCCCACATGGTTCTCTTCGACAAGGACCGGGGCGCCGAGCTCTTCGTGCGCGCAGCAGGCGGCAATTATTTGCCGCTTAGAAATGGCATCACCACCGGTTGCGCTCCATTGAAGGCGCGGGAGCTCACTCCAGAATACAAGCTCTTCCTCACCGGCTGGATCACCAGGCTGGTCGGATCAGCGTCCGGTGAACTATCGATCACGGAGTTGCGCGACATTGCTTCGGCGGTTGACGGGGTGGCGGACCTGCCGATGGAGCGTCGCTCCATCGGTGCCCTGCGCGCATTCCTCAACAACACCGATCCCGAAGGAATCGCCTCGCGGCTGAGAAGATGGGAGAGGGGAGGACCACTTGGCTGGGTCTTCGACAATGAGGCCGATGACATCGGTGTCGGCGCCAAGTTCATCGGATACGACATGACGGATTTCCTGGATAACGAGGAAATCCGCACGCCCTTGATGGCATATCTGTTCTATCGCATCGAGCAGATGATCGATGGGCGTCGCATCATCATTGTCATCGACGAATTCTGGAAGGCGCTGCAGGACGAGGGTTTTCGTGACCTCGCGCAAAACAAGCTGAAGACCATCCGCAAACAGAACGGGCTCATGCTGTTTGCGACCCAGAGCCCACGCGACGCCATCGTCTCTCCAATTGCCCATACAATCATCGAACAGTGCCCGACGCAGATTTTCCTGGCCAACCCGCGCGGCGACCGCACCGACTATATCGATGGGTTCAAGCTGACTGAACGCGAGTTTGAGCTCGTCTCACGCGAACTCTCCGTCGAGAGCCGCCGGTTCATCGTCAAGCAAGGGCATAACAGCGTCGTGGCCGAGTTGAACCTCAACGGCTTCGACGACGAGCTCGCCATTCTCTCGGGCCGGACAGCCAATGTGGAACTTGCCGATGCCATCCGATCGGAACTTGGCGGCGGGCCGGAGGACTGGCTTGCCGCATTTCACCAGAGAAGGAGGACAGCATGATCCGCGCAGGAACTATGGCGCCCTTGTTTGCATCTGCCGCTTTTTCTGCGTCGGCAATGCTGGCGTCTGCACAGGGCATTCCCGTCATCGACCAGACGTCGATCGCCAAGCAGATCGAGAGCATCGCGCAGCTCAAGTCCCAGCTCGACACCTTGAACCAGCAGCTCCAGCAGGCTCAGCAGCTGTACGGATCGCTGAACAAGATCACCAACATGGCCGACGTCGCCAGCCTCTTGAACGACCCCTCGATCCGCAAGGCGCTCCCACAAGATTTCAATGCGATCGAGGCGCTCCTCAAAGGAACCGGCAGCGGCGTCTTTGGCAGCTCCGCCTCGAAATTCCTCCAGGACAATTCCACCTATCGCACTGATGCCAATGATTTCTATGCGCAGGAGTTGTCGCGCATACAAGACCAGAATGCGGGGCAGATGAGCCTTGGTCAGCAGATTTATGATGCCGCCACCAAACGCATCGAAGGCATCGATGAGCTGCGCCAGAAGATCTCCGGTGCAGCTGACGCCAAGGAGATCGCCGACCTGCAGGCCCGCCTCCAGGCCGAAAGCGCCTTCCTGCAGAGCGACGTCCTTCGCATGCAGGCACTGCAGATGGTCCAGCAGACGCAGGTGCAGGTCGAGGAACAGCGCAAAGCCGAGGACTGGCGTAAACGCATGGATGCGATGGGGGCGGCGCTCAAATGAAATGGTATCTTTCTGCCGTGACCGTGCTTTTCCTGTCGGCCTGCTCTGCACCAGTGGACAGGGTTTATACCGTTGATGAACTCATGGCCGACGACGCTCTGCTCGCCAGGATCATCGACGAGTGCCGCAACAATCCGGGTGAGCTCAGCGAAACCCCAAATTGCCGCAACGCCGAGGCTGCGGACGGCAAGCGGCGGCTGGAGCGCATGGGCAAATCGTTGGGAGGCTGACGATGTATCAGGTCTTCAGCTTCGTCGACGGTCAGTTCAAGACACCGCTGGAAAACTTCGTTTCCTCGGGCACCTCGAATATTGCGAGCTGGGTGAGTGGACCACTGACCGCGGCACTGACACTCTATGTGGTGCTCTACGGCTACCTTGTTCTCCGCGGATCCGTCCAGGAGCCCATCCTCGAATTCGCCTTCCGGGCAATGAAGCTTGCCATCATCGTCATGCTGGTCAAGAATGCGAGCGACTATCAGACCTACGTCACCAACATATTCTTCGACACACTGCCGCGCGAGATCTCGCAGGCGCTGAACTCGGGAACGGCACCGAGCGCTTCGACTTTCGACAGCCTGCTCGATAAGGGTCAAAACTGCGCCTACGAGATATGGCGCCGGGCCTCGTGGCCGATCGATATCGTCACCGGGATCGGCGGCATGATGGTCATCGGCGCCAGCTTCATCGTGGCGGCGATCGGGTATATCGTTTCGCTCTATGCCCGGCTGGCGCTTGCTATCGTACTGGCGATCGGCCCCATCTTCGTTGCGCTCGCCATGTTCCAGTCGACTCGCCGGTTTACCGAAGCATGGATCGGCCAGCTGGTAAACTTCGTCATCCTGCAGATCCTGGTCGTTGCGATCGGCTCTCTGCTGATCACCTGCATCGACACGACCTTTACGGCGATCGAAAGCTATAGCGATGTCATGATGCGTCCGATTGCGCTCTGCGCCATATGCCTTGCCGCCCTCTACGTCTTCTATCAGCTGCCGGGCATCGCTTCGGCACTTGCTGCCGGCGGCGCGTCGCTCACCTACGGCTATGGCGCGGCGCGCGATGCGCATGAGAGCACGCTCGCCTGGGCCGCTTCCCGTTCAGCCACGGCGGTCGGCCGCGGAGCCCGTTCCCTCGGCCGCCGCCTGACACCAGGCCGGGCCGAATGACGGCCACCGCCCAGAAGACAACTGGATAGGTTTTTTGGATGATCCGTATCGCTCTATCGTTTTGCCTGAGCGTCGGCCTGACAGCCTGCGGCTCGATTTCCCATCCTCTGCCCGAATGTGATGGTTACTCCCGTCGCCCGCTGAACCGCGCGATGTGGCAGTGGCGGAATAACGGAGGAACAGAACAGCCGACGACCGGGGCTCTGCCCGCAAAGCCGACGGGCCTGGCTGTCGCCTATGGGGAGGATCCGCTGCCATCAGCCGCACCCGCTGCCTTTGCTCCGTTCGATATCGCGGGCTCTTATCGTCCATGCGAGGGCAGGTGAACATGGTAACCACGGACAATTTGAAGAGTTACTTCGATAGGGCCCGACGCTTCGACCAGGACCGGATGATGCAGGTCGAGCGGTCCGCGCGGATTGCGTGGTTTGTGGCAGTCTGCGCTGGCATCCTTGCAGGCGCTTCCGTAGTTGCCATCGCCGGCCTCACGCCGTTGAAAACCGTCGAGCCTTTCGTGGTGCGGGTCGACAACTCGACCGGAATCGTCGACGTGGTCTCGGCATTGACGTCGACAGCCGGGACCTACGACGAGGCCGTTACCAAATACTTCGCGGCCAAGTATGTCCGTGCTCGCGAGGGGTATGTCTGGAGTGAAGCGGAGGAGAATTTTCGCACCGTCGCCTTGCTGTCGACGCAGCCGGAACAGACGCGATTTGCCGCTCTCTATCGCGGCAGTAATCCCCAATCCCCGCAGAACATCTATGGCCGCAGCGCTAGCTCGCGGGTCAACATCGTTTCCATCTCGTTGATCAATGCCAATGTGGCATCAGTGCGTTACATGAGAACCGTTACTCGCGGGGAGGAGGTGGCCACCACGCACTGGGTCGCAACCCTCACCTTCTCCTATGCCAACGCTCCGATGTCCTCAACCGATCGGCTGATCAATCCCCTCGGCTTCGTCGTCAGCGAATATCGCGCCGATCCGGAGGCGATCAATTGAGAGCCTATTTCCTGCTTCCGCTGATCCTGGCCGGCAGCCTTTCATCGACAGCGGTTGCCCTCGAAACTCCACGTGGGGCGGCGCAGGACAGCCGCATCCGCTTCGTCGATTATCAACCCTATAACATCACCAAGGTTGTCGGCACGCTGCGGTCTTCAGTGCAGATCGAGTTCGCAGCCGACGAGGAAATCGCCCATGTGGCGCTTGGCAACAGTGTCGCGTGGGAGGTGGCGCCAGCAGGCAATATCCTGTTCCTGAAACCCCGGGAAAGGCAGCCGGTGACAAATATCTCGGTCGTGACGACACGGCGGGACGGATCGACCCGCAGCTACCAGATGGAACTGACTGTCCGTGACGGCAGCGTCGAGGACGGGCAGAACACCTATTTCTATCTGAAATATCGCTATCCAGCCGATGAAGCGGAGCGGCGCCGGCAGGAGGCGACCGCCCGCGCGCAGGCGGCACAGGCCGGTGAGGCCGATCACGTGCTTGCCCTTCACGAAGCCTATGGACCGCGCAATTGGCGCTATTCGGCGCAAGGGGCGCAAGCGCTCGAGCCGCAGGCGGTCTACGACAACGGCAAGGTGACCACCTTCGCCTTTGCCGGAAACCAGGAAATGCCGGCGATTTACATGGAAAATTCCGATGGCACAGAGAGCCTCGTCCCCAAGTCCGTCAACGGAAATCTCGTCCTCGTTCACGCGATCAGCCGCAAGTTCATCTTGCGCAGGGGCGCAGACGTCCTTTGCGTCTTCAACGAAGCCTACGACCGGATCGGCATCAATCCCGAGACCAACACGACGTCACCGTCGGTCGAGCGCGTGGTCAAAGTGCCGCCCGACCCAGTGCAATAGGAGGTGTCATGGCCGAGCAAGAAATGACCCAGATCCCGGGTGAGCGCGCCGAGACTTCGACTGCCCGTCGGCTCGACAACAATCCGATCCTCAAACGAGGCGCGGTTGCTCTGGCCATCGTCGTCTTTGTCGCCTTCGCTCTCTGGTCGATGCGCGGACAGGACAAGCGGTCTGATGGCACGCAGCCCGAACGGGTCGTCATCCGTCAGACATCGGATTTCGAGCCGGCGAAGGAGCCGGTTCAACCGGTGACGCCGCCGGCGGAGGTCCTGCTCCCGACGCCCGGCGTAACCGAGCAGGCGCCGAGCGACGATGACAAGTTGCTCGATGCTGCGCGCCGCGCGCCGGTCATCGCCTATGGCGGCGAGAAATCGCCGAGGCCGCGGCAGGACGAGGCCGAAAGATCCGATGAGAGCTCAAACTACGTGCCGCTCGGCGCCAATTCGGACAGCTTTTCCTCGCACGGCGAAAACGAGGACCAGCGTTTCAACCGCCTGCTGACGCCGACACAATTGCAGGGATCGCGCGCCGGAACGCTCGGCAACCGCGATTTTGTCGTCGCGATGGGAACGTCCATCCCTTGTGTTCTGGAAACAGCGCTCTCCTCCGACCAGCCAGGTTTCACGAGCTGCGTCATCAACCGAGACGTCCTGTCGGACAACGGCCGTGTGGTGCTGATGGAAAAAGGCACCCAGGTCGTCGGTGAATATCGTGGCGGCCTTCGTCGCGGGCAAAAGCGCCTCTTCGTCCTCTGGAATCGCGCGAAGACGCCGAAGGGCGTGATCATTACGCTGGCGTCGCCAGCTACCGATGCACTTGGCCGGGCCGGCGTCGATGGCTATGTCGACACCCATTGGTGGGAGCGTTTCGGCAGTGCAATCCTGCTGTCGATCGTTGGCGATGCGAGTTCCTATGCCAGCAGCCGGCTTCAGGACAGCGATGTCGAGGCGCAAAACACCACCAGTGCCGGTCAGCAGGCCGCAGCGATCGCGGTCGAACAGTCCATCAACATTCCGCCGACCCTCCTGAAACATCAGGGCGAACTGGTTTCGATCTTTGTTGCGCGTGATCTCGATTTTTCGAGCGTCTACCGGCTTCGCGTGACCGAACCTCGCAATCGCATCTACGACCGTGCCGTGCTTGGAGATTTCAAGCCCGACTCGAAGCTTGTTACGAAATAGGTTCGAGGATGACTGAAGCTGCTGATTCAGGCGTTGTCCGTGAATTGCTTTCGCCGTTTTCACCCTTCCTTCGCGATAAGACGCTGTATGAGGTCATCGTCAATCGGCCCGGCCAAGTTGTTACGGAGGGGAGGCAGGGATGGCAGACCTACGATATGGCCGAGCTGTCCTATGAAAGGCTCATTCGTCTCGCGCGGGCGGTCGCAAGTTTCTCCAATCAATCGATCGACGAGACACGCCCGATCCTGTCGGCGACCTTGCCAGATGACGAGCGGATTCAGATCGTGATCCCGCCAGCAACGATGAAGGGAACAGTGAGCATCACCATTCGCAAGCCATCGTCGGTGTCTTTAACCCTTGAAGATCTCGACCATGGGGGCCTCTTTGCCGATGTCGCGCCGGTCGAGGACAACGGAAAGCCATCAGATCAAAGGCTGCTGGAGTACTATCGGATCGGCGCCTACAAGGCGTTTCTGCGCGAGGCAGTGTTCGCAAGAAAGAACATCATCATCTCCGGCGCGACAGGGTCGGGAAAGACGACCCTTTCGAAGGCATTGATCCGCCACATCCCGCAAAACGAGCGGATCATTTCCATCGAGGACACGCCGGAACTGGTGGTGCCGCAGCCCAACCATGTTCGGCTCTTTTACTCCAAGGACGGCCAGGGGCTGGCCAAAGTCGGCGCGAAGGACCTGCTCGAATCCTGCCTGCGCATGCGGCCCGATCGCATCTTGCTGCAGGAACTGCGGGACGGCACTGCCTTCTACTACATTCGCAATGTCAACTCGGGACATCCCGGCTCGATCACCACGGTCCATGCCGATTCCGCGCGTCTCGCCTTCGAGCAGCTCACGCTCCTGGTGAAGGAATCAGAGGGTGGTGGGGACCTCGAGCGGCACGACATCCGCGAGATGCTCACAGTCGCGATCGATATCATCGTCCAATGCAAGCGCATCGATGGTCGGTTCCGGGTGAGCGAGCTCTACTACCGGGATGCCGCTAAGGCGAATGACAATGGCCGCGAGGGCTGAAGTTGCCGAGTGCTCCGATCGCATTTCCCGTTTGAATCTTGAATGTAAGCAAAAAATCCATAACTTTCGCGATGTGCGAGATAGGAGATTTCCATGGCTTCCCTGGTGGTCACAATGAAGGGGCAAATCACGCTGAGACGGGATTTGCTGACACATCTTGGCGTCAACCCCGGGGAGCGGATCGAATTCGACAAGCTGCCCGGGCGGGAGCTGCGGGTAAAGGCGGCTCGTCCAACGGGGACGATCGACGATTTTATCGGTCGGCATGCTGGCAAAGCTAAAAGGCCGTCGACCATCGAAGAAATGAACAAAATCGCGGCCTCCGGTTGGGCCGGCGAGGAATGAAGGTCTCCGTCGATACCAACATTCTCGCTTGGGCAGTCCTGTAAGACAATGCGAAGCAGGGGAGGGCGGCGGCAAAACTCCTCAAGCAAGCATCGCTGATCGCGGTTTCCCTGCCGAGCCTATGAGCTCGCCTGGATTCTGCGCCGAGGTGCCAAGCTGTCGAAGGACGATGTTTCACAGACCATCCGCGGCCTGCTCAATGCTGGCAATGTGGCAATGAACCGTCCCGCAGTCGAAGCGGGACTGGCCGTCTTGGAGGCTGGTGGCGATTTTGCCGACGGTGTTATCGCCCACGAAGGAGCATGGCTCGGCGGCGAGAGCTTTGTGTCTTTCGACAAGCAGGCAGTTGAACTGGTGACCCGCCAAGGCCAGTCAGCGCGTCTTCTCGCCTGACATTACGCAGGCTCGAGAGCAGATAAAGGAAGTTCTCAATCACGGCAAACAGGGCATTTCGCCCTCCGCCACACGCCAGATCCATGGCGCCATCTCTGGCCTGGCGGCAATCATCTCGCTCAGTGCAACCTCGTAGTCTTCGTCCACCTTCGTCGGAACGATGAACAGAGCCACGGGGGCCGGCCTTGCGTCAGGCAATGTCACGGAGGCAATCGGCTGACCACGTGAAAGATCGAAGCGCAATCCCTTTTTGCTTCTGCGCTTTAACCCGGAGAGCCGTTCGAGGAGCCGCTGTTCGTAGATGTTTTCGAACGGAATCCAGTTCTCGTTCACCACCATCATCGCCGCTTCCTCCACGGATGCGATCCCCGCGCTCGAAATGCCGAAAGTGGCGATCACGATAAGATGGAACACTTCGTTTGATCGCCACAGTTCCAGCTCGGTCTCATATCGTCCATTCAACCGCTTCCATGCTCCCTCATCGATCATGAGAGGAAAGGGGAGGTGGCGAACCAGGATTTTCTGACTGTTGCGGGCTGGCGAAAACTCCTTTACGTCCGCGATGATCAACATCAGTTTGCGCGGTCCTGGTCCATTTGCCTTGGCTCCGGCCAAGGTTGCGGCACGCCGGGCGGAAATTCCTTCCCTGTCCTCTTGGTGAAACACTTCCGGGATAAACAGAATGTCGCTGAGCGGGCCGCCGCGGACGATCATCTGTCTTGCTGCATTCTGCAGGCTGCTGCGGACGCGGCCCCAGGCGCGCTTTCCAGCCCATAGCGACGTCCATTCCGTAAGCTCTCCCATATCCCAGAGATAATGGAGCATCGCCCTCAGCGAGAGTTTTTTGGGATCGCTTAGTACCCTTTCTGATGGGTCTGAAGGCGCCGTCGACGTCGATCGGTTCGCCCGTTTTGAGAGAGAGAAATCAAGTTTCAGCATCGTCGCACCCGTCGCCGCGTCGACCTGGATCGCATTTCCAATCAATGGACCGAGACCGGACAGTTCATAAGGCGGCTCGTATGATGGGCATCCGGGATCGTGCTGCCGGCCTGAGAGCGGCATGCGTTTGATCAGGAACTGGTCATCCATCCGCGCGATGTACATCGGCACCGGCGGCTCACGACACTGGCAAAGTGGCCTGAGCTTATGTTCATAAGCGCGTTCGAGCTGGGGCAGAAACTCTGGAGAACTGTCGTCGAATGCCTGGTCGCCGATCAAAAACTGTCGCACGTCGTTGCTCCCTTTCCTGACCGAAGGCTGATCGAGCCGTATCCGCGCTTCGTGGATTATACTAGCGCGAAACAGTTAGTATAGGAATATCACAGTCGCTGGGGCCGATCTCATCGCCATGGGCAGGAAAGGGAAACTGCGGTGAGCCGATCGCTGAATGGCGCGACATCGGCGCCGTCGTAAAAAACGATGCCAAAGGCAAATGTTTGTCCGCAGGCGTCCTTAAGCGTCTTCCCGAAATCGGTAGCCCTGACCGTGGTGCTCGCCTTTACCTTGATCCCGACGACCATCCCATCATCACGCTCGAGCACGACCTCCACCTCATGCGTCTGCCGTTTCTCCTCTGAAAATTAGAACAATCGATCATGATAATTAGAAGTCAACGACGCGATGATTAGAAGTCAGTCCACCGAGAAGTAGAGGCTGCCGCCGGCGTTAAGTGGGTTCTAGTCGCATGCTGCCCAGCCCTTCAAGCCGGCCTCAGCTGTCGGGCTGGTGAAAGAGGAAGAGGAGGGCAGGGGACGGGTTGGCTTGGCGGTTGGAGGGCGCCGGCGCAGGCCCTCGGTAGGTTTCCCATGAACGTGATTTCTTCCTCGGCCGTGAGCACTGGCATGTCCTTGCATGGTTGCTTCGACCGGCCGAGCCGTGCGGCCTCATTTCGAAGCCTGCAACATGCCGCTGCCCGGTCCTAAACAGCAGGACCGATGATCTTTCCCATCCCCAGCCGCTCGTGACGGAGGAACGCCCTATGTCATCCGCCTCCGAACTGGCGGACCGTCTCGCGCGCGACGCCGAGGCGGTCTGCCGCCATTACCTCTCCGCCGGCCATCGGGCAGGCAACTACTGGATTGTCGGCGATACCGCCAATAGCCAGGGCAGGTCGCTTTATGTCCATCTCTCCGGCCCGAGGACCGGACGGTGGACAGATGCCGCAACCTCTCAATATGGCGATCTGCTCGACCTCGTTCGGGAAACCTGCGGCCTTGTCGATTTCCGCGACGTCGCTGATGAGGCGCGGCGTTTTCTAAACGAACCCCGGCCCATCCCCCCGTCGTCCCGCAGGGGCGGCGCCAATACCGATCCGCCGATCGATAGACCGGCTGGCGAACGCGCAAGACGCCTGTTCCGGATGACAGAACCGCTTGGCGGTTCACTGGCCGACAGCTATTTGCGTCAGCGGGGCATCCTGCGGGCAGCTCTGCACCCGGCGCTCCGCTTCCATCCCTCATGCTTCTACCGCCACCTTGTGACCGGCAGGACGAGAACCTTGCCGGCCCTGATTGCAGCTGTGACCGATCCCTCCGGCGCGATCACCGGCGTGCATCGCACATGGCTCGATCCGGAGGGCGAGGGAAAGGCGAAGGTCGATGATCCCCGCCGGTCGCTCGGGGGGCTGCTCGGCAACGCCGTGCGTTTTCGCTTTCCTTTCCATGGCCCGGTGTCAGTCATGGCTGCAGGCGAAGGCCTCGAAAGCATCCTGTCGCTCGCACATGTGATGCCCGGCATGCCGATGGTCTCGGCGCTGACCGCCAATCATCTTGCCGCCTTCCGGCTGCCCGATGGATGCCGGCGTCTCTATATCGCTGCTGATGCCGATGCGGCCGGCCGCCACGGCATCGAGGGATTGAGCCGCCGCGCCCAGACGCTCGGGATCCTGCCGCTGGTGCTCGCCCCGGAGCTCGGCGACTTCAATGAGGATCTGCGCCGGCTCGGCCCGGAGCGGCTCATCGCCAATCTCCGGGCGCAACTCGCCCCGGAAGACGCTCCGGTCTTTCTGCTCGCATAATCGCGCCGAAAGGGCAGGTGAGGGTGCGGGCGTAGCAGGGCGGCCGCTTCCTTTGGCGGCCACCGTTCGGGCGGGCGCGCGCCCGCGGGCCTGCCGAGTGGCGACCCTTACCATGCGGCGGGTGGGCCTTCAGCGGGTCAGTCAGGTTTCTTCCCCTGGCGGGGCCGCGTGCGGCCCGCCATTCCTCGCGCGGCAGGAAACCTTCCCTCCGCCGCCCGGCGCTGCGCTGGGCCGCGGCGTCAGGCGCCGCGGTTCCGGCCGTCTGCCGCCTGGACGGGGATCGCCGTCAGGCCGCGAGAGGCGCGGCGCAAACCGACGGAGACCATCATGAACCTTGTCCTTCCCATTGACGACGCCTTCGAGCCCCATCACGGCTCTTCCCCAACCGACCGCTTCATCTACGAGATGCAGATCTATGGCCATCGCCCTTTCCAGGACGAACCGGACCCGCGCCCGCTGCCAGAGGAGCCGGTCGTCCAGTCGGCGCTGACCGAGGTGTTCGGCGCCCTCTTCGAAATGCTCGGCGACACCCGTCTGGAGCCCGATCTCGAAGATCTCCTATGGTCGACGGTCAATCTCTTCCATCGCGCCGGCGAGCGCATCCAGCGGGAACTTCAGCGCAACGAGGATGGCCAGCGCAATGGCCAGCGCGAGCAGGACGGCTCGGAGGTAAAGAGCGTCGAGCTTGAGCGCCTCGTTGCCGAAGGCATCACGCTGCTGGAGCGCCGCAATGCCTTCGAGTTCATGCGGGACTATGCGGCCGATCTTTTCGAGGCGCAGACCGGTTCGGCCTGGCGGCCGCGCACCGGCTCCAAGGTCAACCACGCCCACGTCACCGCGGCGATGATCGACTCCCGGGACTTCCTGTCTGCACGCCGCCGCGCCGAAACCGAAGTGTTGATCCCTGCCGGCACCAAGATCGCCTTCTCAGGCGGCATGGACTACAACGATCATGAACTGATCTGGGCCAGGCTCGACCAGGCCCACGCCAAACATCCCGACATGGTCCTGCTGCACGGCGGCTCGCCGAAGGGCGCCGAGCGCATCGCCGCCTGCTGGGCCGAAGCCCGCAAGGTGACGCAGATCGCCTTCAAGCCGAACTGGACGAAGTATGCCAAGGCTGCTCCCTTTCGCCGCAACGACGAGCTGCTCTCCGTCATGCCGGCGGGCGTCATTATAGTCCCGGGTTCCGGAATCACCGGCAATCTCGCTGACAAGGCACGCCGTCTCGGCATTCCGGTCTGGGAGATAGCGGAGGATGGCGCGTGAGCGCCATTTCTTCCGGCGGCGGCCCGATTGCAATTGAGATCGCGTTATAGATTGCACGGGTGCGACCAAGGGCCAGTTCAGGTCGGTGGCGGGTGGAGCCGCGTATCGAGGCCAAAGGCCTCTTGAAACTTCAGCGTATAGGCGTCCGCCGCTTTATCGGCCAGAAAAATCAGGTTCCAGCTGTATGGAGAAACGGCGCTCGGGATCGCCACGAAACGGTGGCGTCGAAGCAAATCGTCGCCGAAGTCTTGCTGGCCCGCGCCGGGAATGCCTGGACGAAGCCAGTTGGGATTGGGTACGCTTGCCGGATCGACGACATGAACATCGCCAGCATCGGCAATGACGGCGGCGGTCATGATATGCGCCACGGTGTCGAGCGCGCGGAAACCCTTGTGGACAGCGACCTCGAGGATCGCTGTCGCGGGATCGAGCGAGCAGTAGACTGCGCGAACCCCCTTGCTGTTCCAGCGGCCGCCGACCCTATAGGCGCCTTCCCCGCTATCCCACGTCGGCGCATGGACGGCCTGATCGAGCCGCCACGCGACCAGCTCGGTCCCGCCGAGCGCGACCGGCAAAAGGGTCATGCATAGACGCCATATTCGAGACGATCGAGATGATCCTCGACGAGTTCGACGCCGGCAGGTGTCCCTAGAAGATCGATCGGCCGGCGCTGGTCAAGACCGACCGCTGGACGTTCCAGCCATTGTTCGGCTTCTGCTTGGGATCCGAAGATATCCGTTGCTTTTGCCAGGATCTCGGCAAATTTCCATGTACGGCCACTCTGTTCCTGGCTGAGGGGTTTGGAAGGCGTGTCCTTCCGCCGCTGCCATGTGCGAAGGCTCATGCCCACCGCCTTTTCCAGGGACTCGTTCTTGCCAATGACAACGAGCGTGCCGACAAGATGATCGAGCGCTGATGCGGGCAGGCCATGCAGAAGTAGTTCATGAGCGTCGAGTGCGTTGGTCAGGCGACGCGACAGAATGCGCGAGCCGCCGAGCAAGGCTTCGATTTTTTGCAGTTCACCACCGACTGCTGCTGAAGAAGAAGATTTTGCTGCGACGGCGATGATCTTTCTCCTGCGTCACCTGTCGCGAATTATATGTCATATGTCGCCGCCAATTTCAAGGTTTGAGGACGCCGCGTGCCCGCCGGACTGGACTTTGTTTCACCGGCGAGCTGGCTCCACCAACCGCGCCGGAACGGGTGACGATCCCTGGCGCGACGATTGCCGCGGTCTTTTGAAGCCAGATCAGGTCATGACCGGCGCCGTCGCAGTCGGTATGTAGCCTTTGCGGTATTTCCGTCGTGCGAGGCCGAGAAAATGTGCCACGGCTTCCTGTTCGGTCGTGAACACGTCGGTCCTCTCGCTGCCACGCCTGCCGATCCGTCCCAGCTTCGAACCACCGCAGTCTCGCCGAACAAGGTCGGTCGGATGGCAAGCACGTAATAGCGCGCCATGTTGCGGCTGGCATCGATGCGGCGACAATGGAGGTGGAAAGATATCGGGCTCATGTCGAGAATCTTCCCCGCTGGGACCGGCCCCGTCCAACGAGAGTTTTGAATCCTTCGCATCCGATAGATTCCAGTTTGTGATGTATTGACGCGTCAGGACCTGCAAGCAACATCGGCAAAGCCGGCCCCAGGAGATTGGGCGGCTCCCGGGCACGATGGTTTGGTGTTCGGCGGAGAACGTCGGATCCCCAGCCGGCACTGCTGGGTGTGCCGGTCAAGATCCGGTATTCGGCCTCGGAGCGGCAGCTCCAAACGGCATTTGCACATGGCCCGAGCGTCGATGCGATGGCTGCGTCGATTACGCCGGGCCGACCGATGATTGTACATCTGGTGCGCGCTTTACCCTTTGTCGTGGCCAGGACCGGCGGGGACTTGAGTGGCGGTGGGGATTTCAAAACCCCCTGGCTCTCTCGCAACGCGCGATACGGGGGCTGCCATGATGGTCTGTCCCGCCTTCGTTCAATCCGGGCCATTCCCGTTCTTTTCTGTCGCCTTTCTAAGGGACCGGCCGCCATCAGCGTCAACCCGCAAGGGGTTCCCCTGAGCTGGCGCTCCGGTGACGCCTGCGGCTCGGCCCCTTCTTCGGGCGCCATCGGGAATGGTCCCGAGCAACCGAAGGAGACATACAATGGCAACCACCATCGCAACCCTGACGCAGAAGACCGACGGAACCTTTGAAGGCATCTTTGCCACCATCCGGGTCAACGCCCCGATCGCAATCGTCCCTAACGCCGGCAAGGCAAGCGAGGAAGCGCCTGACTACCGCATCATCCATCGCAAGACCGGCTTCGAGATCGGCGCCGCCTGGAACCGCATCGCCCGCCAGACCGGCGAGGAATATCTCTCCGTCAAGCTGGAGGCACCTGAGATCGGCGTGATCTTCGGCAACGTCGCCCAGGCTCCTGGCGGTGATCCCGGCAAGAAGGTTATCCTCTGGAACAGCCCGGCCTGAGCTGGGCGGCCGGCCCCGTCACCGGGGCTGGCCGCTCTTGCGCACCAGAGATCAGACGCGGGCACCAAGCCCGCGTCACCTGAAATTGGTGCCATACGGAGAGGAAAGGTCTGCTCAGTCGGTCCGAGGGTGCCATGGCGGCATGAAGGCCTCAAGGACGAGCGGTGCCCCCAATTTTCTCTCCACTCCGGTCCCCTCCGCTCCGACAAAATCGGCACCCCCACTCGCCGGCTCCGCCGGTCGCGTTCCGCGATCCTTGACCCCTCCATCCCGCCATGACCGCGGGCGTCGTTTTTCACAACGTCAAGGAGACGACAATGACCACTTGCATCGACGAAGTCATCGAACTGCTGCGCGCCGAACTGCTAAACGCCGAACCGGCTGAGCGCCGACAGATCGAAAACGAACTCGAGTTGGCGCTGGCCGAACGCGAGGTGATCTGGGCCGAGCAGGATGGCCGCATCAGCGCCGAGCCTCCGTTCTGACGGAGGCTTATCGCCATGTCCGTAAGCCCGCCGGCCGGATCGACCGGCCGCCGGGCTGTCAGGGACTTCATCCCTCGACACTCCCGCCGGCTCACGCCGGAAGTGGTCGCGTCCCCTTCGGAGCCGCGGGTCTCTTCTCTCTCTGACGTCCTATTTTACTCCAGCAACTCCGGCGTCAAGGACGGCGCGGTCTCCCCCAATTTTTCCGCCGCTACGCTGCGACTTCGCTCTGGAAAAATCGGTTCCCCCGCTTGCAAGCCGCGTTCGCGGTCCTTGACCCCTCTTTGCTCAGGAGTGGCCGATCTCCGTCATCAACGAAGGAGATCACATTATGACAACCGTTCAGGACCTGATGCTTTACACCAGGCTTGCCGGCTTCCGGCTCGTCGTCCTGGCAAACCGTCTTTGCTGCGACAGCGATTTTTCCCGACAACTTCATGATCGGCTTATCGATGGTCTCGAGGCGGCAATTGCCCGGGTCCAGACCATCGCGGTTTTGGAGCGCATGCTTCTTGCCGGGGACGATGAATTTGCCGCCTATCGGCTGGAGGGCGAGATCGCGATTTTCGCACGCTTCACCATCAATCTGGTGGACGATCTCGAAATCGATCGCGACACGCATGAATTCCGCGTCAATGGCAGCGACGGGACAAATGCCCTGTCTGCCGATGGCAATGGCGTCGACGTCAACTATCCGGAGCTCATTGCGCTGACCGCAGCCGAGCTCGGCTCGCTTGCACCAATCATCGAGGACATCGCACGGGAAACCGGCATTTTCATAAATGCAGGGCGCGCCATGCAATGCGCCTCGTAGCAGCACTTCATATGCTGAGGAGTGCCAGATTTCGCGCCCTCGGTCCGTATTGTCTCGAAGCGATTTGCCAAATTGCAGCAATGTTGCAAATGCTGTATATCTCAGCAATGCTGCAAGAAGGAAGCTCATATGGCCAAATCAAGCGGGTCCTATTCGACCAGCGATCTCTCGCGTAAGTCAGGCGACATCATCGCCGAGGCGCTACGTCATCCGGTGACCATCACCCAGCGGAATAAGCCGCGCCTCGTTCTCCTCAATATCGAAGATTATCAGCGGCTGATGAGGCAGTCGGATCAGCGCACCGTGGGCACCATTGAGACGATGTCCAATGAACTATTCGCCGAGTTCGAAAAAGCCGTCGAGGCCTTTGCCGACGAAGACGAGGCAGGCCGTTCGTGAGCTACGAACTGATCCAGACCGCGAGCGTCATTCGCTATCCGTATCTCTGGGCGCGAGAGGCTGAACGCGGAGAAACGGAAGGACGCAAGGAGCGGCCGGTCGCAGTCGGCGTGAGAATGCCGCGGCCGGACGGCGATCTGGTTCTCTTCTTTCCCATCACCACGAAGCAGCCGGAGGCATCGCGGTTCGCCGCGGAAGTGCCGGCGATCGAAAAGCGCCGTGCCGGCCTCGATGCCGACCGGAGGATTTGGATCATCTTTGATGAGTTCAATACCGACATCGTCGGGAATTCATTCTACCTTGAACCTGAGCCGATCAATCGGCCGCTTCAGCAAGGCCTTTTTCCTGCCGTTGCTGCGTGAATTCATCAGTCGCCGCAAGTCTGCTCAGGAGGTCAGTCGATTTCGCTGACCTTCGCTGGCGATAGTCTTGTCCTCACTGCGCCGGTTTGACGAAACGGTTCGCCTTCGCCGCCCGATCCATCTCCTTGCGCCGGAAATAGATCGCCCGACCGCAGCGGATCGGATTGTGGCCCTGTACGATGATGATCTGTTCATCCTTGCGCATCGCCTGGGTGATCTCATGGGGCAAGATCAGCGGTCGGCGCTGAAAATTGACGCTCTCCGATTTGCGCGTGCCGCCTTTTGCATCCCAGCCAATGTTGCGGGAGCGCCCCTGTACTTCGACGGTCATCTCCCCGCATTGGGCCGAGACATTGCGGGCGGTATCGAGTGCCTTGATTGCGGCATAGGAGGCGAAGGCGCAGCCGTCGATCCATGAGGTGGCGCCGTCTTTTCCGAAGTGCCGCTCCAATTGTCCGACTGACTGGTATAGCAACATCATGCTGATGCCGTATTTGCGACCGCGATCGCGGGCCTCTTCCAGCACCCTCATATAGCCGAGCAAGTCGACCTCATCGAGAATGAACAGCGCCCGGCGGCTGAAGTCGCCGTCGGCCTGGACCATGGCGTTGACCAGAGAGCCGATGATGACCCGCGCAATGCCGGGATAAGAGCGCAGGATTGAAGCCGGAATATTGAGGAACACGTCTTTCCTGCCAGCAACGATATCGCTCGGCCTGAAGGCATCGCCGCAGACGAGGGCGGCGTAACTGTCCAATGAGAGCCATTGCGTATCCTTCGAGGCCGTCGAATAGACACCGGAAAAGGTCTGTTCGGTCATGTTGGTGAAGACGCCGAGCGTTTCCCGGATAAAAGTAGATTTGGAATGTTCCTGAATGTCGCGCAGCATCGCAAGGACCGACGGCTCCGGCTCGGAAACGATCTGGCGCAGACTGCGCAAGTTTCTCCGGCCGGCATATTCCGGCGACAGCATGACATGGGCGAGCAGGCCAGTCAGAAGGTTGTGCGCCTGGTTCTGAAAGTAGGACCCTGTCGAGGATTCGAAACGCAGGCTCTCGGAGAGGAGCATATGAGCAACGCCGACGATTTCCTCCTCTTTGCGCCGAGAGTGCTCGATGCCATCGAGGACATTGAATCCGTTGATCGGGTTGTTTGGGTCGAGCACCATTACCTCACGCCCAAGGACTTGCGTGCGGTGTTCGGTCACCATCGGCGCGACTTCGGTAGAGGGATCAAGGCAGATGAGAGGACCTGTATACCGCAGCGCGGTCGGCAGGACATTGCTCGTCGTTTTGTAGCCTCCCGATCCTGCGAAAAACAGCATGTGGGTGGAATCGAAGTCCTGGCTGTAGGTGAGAAGCGGCGCCTTGCCGCCTTGTCCCCAGGTGCGGTGATCGTTCGGGTCGAAAGGCAACTGATGGATGATCTCCTTGTCAACGCGGTAGCGCTCACCGACGACGATTTCGCCGTTCGGCGGAAAGAGCTTTGCCGCTGCCGACATCGAAAGCCAATCGGCATCGCCGAAGGCTCCGCCCTTCACTCTTTTGACGGCCTCGGGCACGACGACGGAGAACCGGGCGGCGACTGCCACCGCCATGAACCCCATGAGCGCGCCGATGACAGCAACGAGATCGAGATACGAGAGAGCCCCATTCCATGAAGCGGCGCCGGCCTGCACGAAGGGGGCCAGCCGGCTATATTCACGCAGCGCGTAAAATCCGGCCACGATCAGAAAGCAGGCAAGACTCGCCATTGCCACAGGTCTTCGCCGGTGCAGCGGCAGAGCCCATACCGTCAATAGCCCCGCGAGTGGCCCGAACAGAAGCGCCGGCACAGGCGCTGCACGCAGGAACCAGTATTCGGTCCTGCCAGACAGGCCATGGGCCAGGATCGGCCACCGCCAGTTGACGAGGTAGGCACTGGTCGCAGTGACGACCACCGGCACCAGAACGCAGAGCAGGCTTGTATGCAATCTTCTTTTGCACGTCATTCCAGTGGCTCCACAGTATGCGAAGATGAGCTATCGGACGACGGAGCCCTGAATGCCTCTTCGCCGATATCGCGCAGCCGCCGATGCTCGGGCGAGCCCGGCACCACGCTTGCCAATTCGATCAGTCCGCCAAGCAGGAACGCTCGATCGGTCCTGGTCAGGCCGGCTTTCAAGACAAGGCCGCCAAAAAGAAATTTCTCACGCGCTTCCTTTTTCCGGTCAGCCGTCATGTGAAACCTCCGCCGCCGCTCCAGCGCCACGATCTGGCGGTCGATGCATTTGAGGAGCCTGGATCGCAGGTTCTTTCTTCTCACCTTTGCGAAATCGAGCGGCGATTTCCTCCACGAGACGATCGACATCCTCGTCGGTGATCTCCATTTCCGCTAGCCCCGACTTCATCGCGGCGCGTGCAAAGCGCTCGGCGGACTTGGCGATCATCGCGCGTCTGCGCTCGCGCAGCTTCTCGATCTGGGAGTCTATGTCGGTGATCGATGATTTTGTGGCCATCAGTGAATTCATCCTTCCTGAAAACAAGCTCAGCGGCCAGATTATACTGACTAGAATGAAATAGTTAAACAGGCTATTTTGCATCGACCGAAACGTCTCAGCTCGAGTTGCGGCGCATCTGCGCCTTGCGGAAAAGCGGCATCGGCCTTGTCAGGCCGATCGGTTCGAGGGCGCAATATACGTCGCTGGCGCGACGTGCC